>DAWCEJ010000406.1:0-6169 GCA_052274955.1 Collinsella sp. | reverse complement strand
GGCGAGATGTCGGTCGAGGAAGCGATCAGCATGAAGGACGATGAGATTGTAGGTCGTCTCAAAGTTGTTGATATGATCGAAGCGGTTCGAGGGTTTGGCAGCGCAAAGTCGGAGAAGTTGATGAAGGAAATCGGCATCGCAAAAAACCGTAGACTTAAAGGGCTCGGCTGGAAGCAAGCAAAAGAGTTGATTGATCGTTTACCCTAAAAGCATTTGGATTAGAGAAAACACCTGAAGGCTCCTCAGCAATGGGGAGCCTTTTATTATTTGAAGCCTTCGCTAGGATTTCCCCTTAGAAGGGAATCCGCTCACTGGAGATGATTTTTTCTTAGCCTAAGCGGAAAGCAGAAATGCCCGCCCGGGTTTACGCACTTTCCCACAATCCCGGCTCCTACGGGTTTTGAGTGACCCTTCGAGCGCCGGAATCATGGAAAAGTGGAAAACCCTCCATCGCCTAGAATCACCCCTAGAGGGCGATTCGGCTCAATCTGATTTCATCAAAAGGCTCTTTCAAAAGAGCCGCATCAACGAGCGTGAGCGAGCGTATCAATCGATGCGAAGGCATCGCACAGTGAGCGAAGCGAACGTCCTAGGGTGTCGCAATTTGCAACATCAGATGTGCGGGAGCATCCATAACTGAAAGGCTAACTCATTCAAGAAGTTAGCCGTATCAGCGAGCAGCGCGAGTGGATCAATCAGATCAAAGATCTTCCGAAAACGCAGCGTTTGCTTTGCAGAGATCCGATTGGAAATCAAAAAGATCGGTTACCCAATCAAAAGAGCAAGCTACACCAAATCCTTGTCGTCCCGCCTGAGGGGCGGGACGCTCCGGCGAAGCCATCGGAACGCGGGGAGGCTTCTCCCCACGCCCCGACGTCATCGCCGGAGCCCGCTGCAGCTCTCCGTTCGGACCCTTCCAAAGGGCGGCTCCACTGCGAGCTTACGCTCTCGCTACGTTCCGTTCGAACCCTCCCCATAGGTCGGCTTCACTGCACTTCGCTCACTGTCTGCGCAGGATCACGGGTAGGCTTCTCCCCGCAATTCTGCTCCGCCAACGAACCCCCTTCGGGAATCCGTGCAAGCTTTCCTTAACTCATGGTAATATAGCTATCGCTAATTACCACGGTTAAGGGCTTGCCGGACTGGTCGGGACTGCGGCATCGGACTTGCCGATGTCGGTTCCCTGTCCGGGGTTCCGGGTGCTGCGCAGGAATCGCGTTGGCGATTCGCTTGCACCCTCCGATGGTTCCGCCTGCGCGAGCCATCGGCGAATAGCCCGAGGCCGCTCGGGCAAAGGTAAGTGCTTTTCCGCTCCGAAACCGAGGCAGCTCGCTTTCGGAGCGGACAAAGCCGCAATGTACGAAGATGCGAGGACACCAAGAAAGGAGGCAGGCAGTTGAACAAGAAGAGAGGCGACAAGGCCACCATATTGTTGAGCATGACGAAGATAGAGAAGGAAGCCCTTCAGAACCTCGCCAAGCGCTCAAACGTTACAGTGTCCGAGCTTGTGCGCCTAGCGCTCGTCTACCAGGCAATCGATTTGCCGGAGGCGCCGCTAGGCAATGTCGGCAGCTTGGACAAGGAAGAGCCGCGCACCAACTGTATTCAGGTTCAGGTGACGGACAGCGAGAAGCTTGCGCTGAGAGAGCGTGCCGAATCGCTGGGCTGCAGCATGTCGGACCTTGTTCGCCGCAGCGCTATCCAGGGCAAGGTCGTCCAGCAGAACGAGATCGACATCGAGGCAGTGCGGCGCATGACCCATGAGCTCCTGAAGCAAGGCACGAACCTCAACCAGCTCATGTACTTCCTCAATGCAAACGGCATAGCGGCCTTCGATCCAGCAGAAGTGCAGCAGGTGATTTGGAACGTGCGCGATGCTGTCAGGAAGGCCACCGAGTTGACCGAGATGCTGAAAAGCCAAGTGTAGCCTCAGTGCAAATCCTATATTCGCAATCGAATGCGAATACGAATCGGAAAGGAGGAAGCAGGATGACGATCATAAAGCTGAAGCCCGTTATCAGCGAGCGTCATGGCGAGAACGTGCGCCGTTACCTGAACGGCAAGGATGCCTTGGCACGCGATGGCTGGAACATCTTCCACAGCGAGCATTGGTATGCGGAGATGGACCGAACGCGAGAGCTGTTCGGACACAACGAGCCGGCGAAGCGCGGCACGAAGAACACCATCATGTACCATCAGATTCTCGCTTTCCTCCCTGAGGAGTGCAGCGTGAACGGCGGCAAGATGACCCCTGAGCACTGCATGCGCTACGCAATGGAGTACGTAGCGAAGCGCTACCCGAACAATCAGGTCGTCTTCGCGCTTCACGAGGAGAAGGACAAGCAAGGCAAGCGCTATGCTGTGCACATGGCGATCAACCGAAGCGACCTGATGACCGGCAAGCGAATACACGGTGAGGGTGGGAAGAACGGTTACAAGAAGCGTGTAGCCACCGTTCGTGAGATGGATTCCGAATGGGGCTTGAAGCAAGTTGAGGAGGGCAAGCCCAACTCCCTTATCCGCAATCGCAGCCCACGCGATGCCGAGAAGGCGATCATCGAGGACGACCGTTACAGCTACAAGAACAATCTGCGAGAGATCGTTGCCTCAGTGATCAAGTCGCCGAATGTGCGTAGTCTCGGCGACTTCAAGAAGTGGATCGAGGAGTTCGGTGGCGAGGTCGATGTTCGGGACGACAAAGTGTACGTGACCGACACCGATGTCCGCGAGACCGGCAATCCGAAGTGCACCTTTGACATCGGAAAGCTGGACGGCCGTTTCACTTTGCAAGAGATCCAGAAGTCGCTCGAAACGAAGAGCGTGCAGCAAGGCAAAGAGCCCGACAACCCGAAGGCCGTCTACCTTGCCCGCATCGACAAGGCGCTTGCAGCCTACCGCGAGGCCGCCAAGCAGATGGGCGCCGATACTCCCAAGCTGAAGCTGCCGAAGCGCCCCGACTCTCTCGTGGGTGACCGTGACGTCACCGACAAAATTCTGGCTGCCTCGCGTGCTGCAGAGAAGATTCGCAGCAAGACAGTCCCGAAGCGCGGCGGCGGTGAGCAGCTTCCCGGTCGCGGCGGCAAGGGCTCTGGCGGCGGTACCCATAATCGTGCCCGCACGCAGAGCCAGACCGTTACACGGAAAAACGGTCGCGGCGGCGGCGAGCGCAGCAACACCAGCAGGTAAAATTCAATTGAAGAGAGAGGAGAATGTGCATGAAGAACAGCAGCAAGGCAAAAGCCGCGCTCGACGCGCAGGAAAAGTTGCCGCTTGATGAGGATCTTGACAACGAAAACGAGGAAGGAGACTTGAGCCAGGAGGGGATGGCGGAGTCCGATGCTGCGATGCTCGAAGATGCGAAGGCAAATGTCGCGCAGGACGATCTTATCGGCATCGTGATGGGAAACGATAACCCGGATGCCAACGAAACCGGCTCCGCCCCAGAGCAAGACAGCGAGCATGAGCCCGAAGCTTCCAATCAGCAAAGCGATCAGGATCAGTCAGAAAACCAGTCAGCTGAGCGTGAAGAAGGCGAAGAGCAGCAATCAGCAGACGAGCAGGAAGCCAAGGTGTCGGGACAGGAAGATACTCAGGAGGCGAAGGCAGGAGAGTTGCCCACATCGCCGGCTGCTCCGGCTCAGCAGGCATCGCCCGCCGATCTCGCGACGACGCAGATGCTCCTGAAGCTGACGAACGATATGAGCGTCTTGCTTGACCGCATCGATCGGATCGATGAGCGCATCGAAGCGATCGATGGCAGCACCCGCGAGGCGAAGGCAGCGCAGGACGACTGTCTGAAGCTCGCGAAAAAGACCAACGGATACTTCGAAGGTACCGAAAAACGAATCGATGAAGCGGTAAGGAGCAGCACGCAGGAAGCCGTGAAGTCTTTAAACGATGAGTTTGCGAAGGGCATGCGACTGTGTGCGCAGAAGGCATCAGAATCGGTGAACACCGTGCGCAAGGATGCTGCGGAAACGATTGACAAGGTGCATGCGCAAGCCGTGGACCACATCCACGAGCTCGAGCAGGCCGCCTCCCGCCGTTCGAGGATGTACTTCATGATGAACCTCCCCGAGCGCTTACTGAATTACGCAAAGTACCTTGCCATCCTGATCGTGTTGGCATTGGCCTTAGCTTTCGGAATCGAGCATTTCGTGTAAGGCTCGATTGCAAGGACAAGGGAGGTTTCAGAGCGTATTGTTGACCTAAAAAAGGCGATAAGGAGTCAAGATGGAGATTGTGGATGCAAAGCTTACACTGAAGTGCGAAGACGGCACCGAACTCAAAGCGGATATGACCGATGCGAAGGTTGCGGCGATAGTCCAATCGTGCAGCTATCATGTCGTGGAAATGGATGAGGGAAAGAGCCTTTTGATGTCCTTCAGCGATAAGGCGATTGAGGGCAACATCCTCCCATTGCTTCCTAAGATAAGCTAGACCTATATCACATTGCTGTGATATAATTCAATGGCTATATGGTTATAGCACTCGTCTGAATCAGGAGCTTCTGGCATATGCGTCGGAAGCTCCTTTTCATATTCGCAATTAAATGCGAATATGCAGGTACTTAAAGTCACCCTGGGGGCGCATAAGGAGCTACCCTTATCCTTCTTGTTTTCGTCCATTTTGGGGGTATAGTTATGAAAACAAGGAAAGAAAGGGGAATCTGAATGCCGACAGACAAACCGAAGGTGAATCTGGTATTTGCAAACGACGAAAGCAAGAAGATTCTGATTCAGGGACTCAGTGATTGCTCAGAGGTGAACGGTGCGAGCAAAAGCTGGAACATAGAGCGTATCCTGATTGATTCTCTTTTGCCGAAAGACGGCAGTCTTGCTCGTGATGTGCTGGAGCGCCTCTATCTAGGTGAAAGTACCGTGCAAAAAGAGTTGTCTTTTATGTTGGAAGAACTGGCAAGCAAGATAGATCCAGACAAGGAAGCGAATTTCAGACCGATTGTCGAGTATGTCTGGCGGCAGATGCCCGCGATGGGATTCGATGCCGGGCAAAAAGATTCAGGAACAGTTGAGCATCTGAAAGGCAACTGGACGCTGGTATGTGACAAGTTGCATGAAGTCCATGAGGAATCGCCGGATAGTCCTGCTGGGGAATCGGCTGGTGTCGATGAGGGGTTGGCATATAGTTTGATTCAGTACTTTGATACTGCCTATGAGGAAATAAAACCGAAGAAGTTCTTCGACATCGTGATGTGGAACTGGCCGACTTTATATGATTCTGCTTCTGTATACTTTGCGCTTTCAGATGTGGTTGCTCTGACGGCAGATTGGCCCGAAACAGCCCGAGCCCGTGATGGACTGAGAGTTTTCCTTAAGTCCATCGACGATGTGTACTAAAGGGCTAACAGAATCATTCAGTTAAGGAGCGAGTATGCCGACAGACAAGCCGAAGATGACGATCGTTTTCTCGAATGATGGATACGGAAGGCTGATAGATAACATTCTTAGAGAAAAGGCGAAGGTAAACGGTACAAATCGAAGTAAAGAAGCTGAAGAAGCGATATTAAACGACCTTCTGCCTAAAAAAGGAAGCGAAGCGCGTAAAGCGGTAGAGCGTATGTATCTTGGGGAAAGCAACGTCCAAGCTCGTAATTCCGTATCGCATTTTCAGAGATCCCGCAAAGCGAACCAAGCTCTGCTTGCGTGAGCCCTTTGCCTTCTCTAAGCAACCTAAGGTTGTCGGCAAACAATTCGGCATCGAACTGTCTATCGATAAGGATGCCCTTGTTGATCATCTAAACCCCTCACTCGCTAGCGAACACAAGCGTCCGCTCGTTCTTCCATCTGTTGTACGAGCACGTGACAAAGGTGTAGTTCCTCACCGGCACCGAGCTGTCTATCACAACGTCGGCGGATTGCGCCCTCTCTGCGTACCACCGACCGAAATCAGCCGCATCGACGAACGAGGTGCGCTTCGACCTGTCCGTTCCCGCGTTGATCATCTCGGCGAGCTTAACCGAGAGTACATGCTTTTCCCCCGGCATCTGAAGCAACACCTTGCCGTTTTCCTTTGCGAAAGCGGCATCCGTGTACTTGGAGAACGCCGAGAACACCGTCTGGTCGTTCATGTGATGTCCGAATATCACAGAGTTGTACGATTTGAACCCCTCAGCCTCACAGCCTGCATCAAGGTAAGGGCAACCGTAGAC
>DAWCEJ010000405.1:0-3074 GCA_052274955.1 Collinsella sp. | reverse complement strand
ACGGTATGGAGCGTCCGCTGCTGCGCTCGACCTCGTTTGGACTAGGCATCTTCTCGTCTGTCATTACGGGTGTGCTCGAGTTCATCGCCGCTATCCCGGTGATTGGCGGGGTGCTCTCGGTGATTGAGAGCACCGTGATCGGTGCTGTCGGTTCGTATTATTTCTATGGTTCGAGCGGCCTTGAGAGCACCCTCATCGCCTCGATGGGGTGGCTCGTCTTTGCCCTGTTCGTCTCGTTTGTGCTGGGCATCTTCTTTAGGATGTTTGGCGATGCCGCTGTGATGCACTTTGCGGTCGCCGGCCGCATGGAGAGCGCGTTTTCGCTCAAGAAGGTTTGGAAGCCCTACAAGGCCAATTTGGGCAAGTTGTTCTGCGCCTCGATTCTTCCCGAGGTTTTGACGGGCATTGTTTCGAATATCATCATGGGGGTCTTCACCGTCATCTTTGGTTCCTTTGCAGCCCTTGGTCTCAGCAGCTATGGCTATTACGGCTATTGCTCTCCTTCGGGCCTCGAGGCGATTTTTAGGGGCGGCGGCATCGTGCTCATCTTGTTCCTGATGATCACTGCCTTTGTCTCGGTGTTCTTCATTGTGTTTGGCAAGATGCTCAAGTATCGCGCCGTTGGCTATTGGGCGGCACGTCATGCCAGTGAGTGGGCCGACGAGGATTCCGACGATGTCCTGACGTTTGTGCTTCCGGGCGAGAAGAAGCCTACACCTGTGGGATTCAATCCCACGGCCGCCACTGGTACTGCGCCTACGCCTGCGCCCGCGCCTGCCCCGGCACCCGCCCCGGCACCCGCCCCGGCACCGGAGCCCGAGGCCACGCCCACGGAGTCCGATTGGGCCGCCGTCGCCACGCCGGCTGACGAGTCGGGCGAGGCTCCTGCGGACGAAAACAATCAAACCGAATAGTCGGTCGAGGCTCCCTGGGCAACTGAACCCGGGGTGCCTTTTTCTACGGCGAAAGCAAGAAAATACCTGGAAAACGGTTGCGGCAATATTTCTCGGAAATTGATCAATGTTGCGTAACAACGTCGCGGCTATTGTCGAGAACATAGACGTGTAAGGTTTGAAGGCGTGCGACGCCTTAGGAAAAGGAGAAGCTGATGTTCTGTCCCACTTGCGGTTCTCCCATTTCGGATGATGCCAAATTCTGCCCTGTTTGCGGATCCGCCGTTGGTGCCGCTTCTGCCACTACGGCCCCGCAGCCCCAGCCCGCTCCGGCCCAGACTATTCAGCCCGCGCCCCAGCCTCAGCAGCAGTACACCGGTCAGTACGCCCAACAGTCCACATCCGCTCCGATGGGCTATGGCCCCGTCAAGGCTGACCGCAGCCTGATCGGCTGGCTGCTGCTCTCTCTTGTGACCTGCGGTATCTATTCGTTCTACTTCCTGTATTGCTTGGCCCGCGACATCAATGTCATGTGCCAGGACGACGGCGATTCCACGCCGGGTCTGGCGGCATTCATTCTGCTGTCATTTGTGACCTGCGGCTTCTACGCGTACTACTGGTATTACAAGATTGGCAACCGCCTGCAGGCCAACGCTCCTCGCTACGGCCTGATGTTCCAGGAAAACGGCACCACCGTTCTTCTGTGGCAGATCATCGGCGTGCTGCTGTGCGGTCTTGGCCCCATCTTTGCCATGAACATCATCATCAATAATACCAATGCCATGGCAACGGCTTACAACATCCGTCTTGGCGCTCATGCCTAACAATAAAGGCGGCGTGAACAGCTCCCAGGGACATAAGGGCACGGCGGAGCTCCTTCGCCGCGCCCTTTCTTACACCGGCGCGCTCTTTGTCGCCTGGCTCGCGCTCTACCTGCTCGACATCGGCTGCATTTTTCGATTGATGACGGGCATTCCTTGTCCGGGATGCGGCATGACGAGGGCGTGGCTGGCGGCGCTGCGCCTCGATTTTGCGGCGGCCTTTGCCTACCATCCGCTGTTTTGGGTGGTGCCGATTGCGTTTGTGCTCGCGTTCGTGCGCGAGGAGGTGGCATCGAGCAAACGAAAGCGTGGTATCGACATTGCGGTCACCGTGTTGTGCGTGCTGGTCGTCGCCGTGTGGATCGTGCGCCTTATCAACCCGGCAGACGCGGGCCTGCTCTTTGGTGGTCGCGCACCTGCTGGAGTTCCCACCGATATCATCCACCTCGAACAACCGCGATGGCTTGCCTTCCTAAGCGCTTGCCTGTCGTGACGGGGGATGAGCTAAAAAAGCTACCGGCACATAAGCGGGGGCGAACGCCGAAGTAGCGTCCGCCCCCGCTTTGTTGTAGCCGGATGGCTGTGGGCGCGCGACGACTACTCGTCGCGCTTCTCCTCGCGGCGGGCGGCAGCGCGGGCGTCGTGAATGCCCTTAATCGCGGCATGGCGGGCGGTGCGGGCATCGTGCATGGCGTCGCGCGCCTCAGCGGCCGTTGCCTTGGCAGAGCGCAGTTTGGCGGCCAAGTCGGGGTTGGTTTCGGCAACCGCGGTGATCGTGGGGCCGTCGAGCTCCTCTTGCGTGGGCTCGGCCAAAAAGTCGATGGCATACTGGGCGGCTACCATGGAACCCTTGGCCAGTACCGACTCGTCAATCTTGTAGAAGCAAGAATGTTGGGCGTACGTGGCGCCAATCTGGGGGTTGCGCGTGCCAACAAAGGCGAGCACGCCCGGTACGCGGCGCAGATACTCCGAGAAGTCCTCGCCCGAAAGCGTGCCACGGTAATGGCCTTCGCCGGCCGCACCCAGGCACTTGACCACGGCCTGACGACAACGCTCGCTCGAGGCGGCGTCGTTTTCGACCTTATAGTTGGCGATGGTGTAGTCGGTAAGTTCGGCCTCGGCGCCCAGGGCCGCCGCAGTGTGCTCTACGATGCGGCGCATGAGCTCGGGCATTTCCTCGTGCGTCGAATCGCCATAGGTACGCACCGTGCCGGCGAGGTAGGCGGTGCCGGCGATAACGTTGCGTGCGGTGCCGCCGTGCAGCTCGCCGACAGTGATGACAGCAGGCTCGTAGGGGCTGATTTCGCGTGAGACGATGGTCTGCAGGGCGTTGACAATCTCTGCCGCCACCATAACGGCG
>DAWCEJ010000404.1:0-4100 GCA_052274955.1 Collinsella sp. | reverse complement strand
CCACCACCACCGACCAGCGCTTTACCGATACCGCCACCCTTGCCAACTGGTACTACGGCCACAAGGTGACGGTCGCAATCGCCAACACACAGGAAAAGACCGCCAACGGCAACCCGCTTATGGCGCGCATTGGCCAAACCGACTGGACGGATAAGACGATCGACGCCACACTCGCCGATCCCACGGCGCAAGCGACCGTGTTTTCCCTTGCCGGCGAGGTGACCGAAAAGGTTAGCTACGACGATCTTTCGGGCACGGTGCATGTGGGCGACAAGGTGGGTAGCGTCACGCTCAAGCAGGACGGCACCAAGATCGCCGTCATGGACCTGGTTGCCGACGAGGAAGGCGCAGGGCCGAATCCCATTGAATGGCTGCTCGTGAAGCTCGATCGCTTGGGCCGTCGCATCGACAACCGCCCACTCACGGCAGAAAGCGAGACCGTCGCCAAGGCGCCCGAGGTGTAGGGCGCAAGAATAATAAGTCCACTGAAAGGAGGCGTCCGAAAGGATGCCTCCTTTTTTTGAGGGTTCGAATCCCCAGCCTCCTTTCTCCGCACCAAAAAAGGGCCCCAGATGGGACCCTTCTTTCAATTCATACTGGCGGAGAGCTGGGGATGTCCGGGCATGCTGCGCATGCCCTCCGGCTTCAAAGCCTGGCGGCTTTTCGCCCACGGGCTACAAACGCTTTCGCGTTTGCTTAACGCCCGTGCCCTCTCGGGTTCGAATCCCCAGCCGCCATTCTTGATAATAAAAAGGGCCCCAAATGGGACCCTTCTTCAAATTCGTACTGGCGGAGAGCTGGGGATTCGAACCCCAGATGCCCTTTTGGGGCATACTCGCTTAGCAGGCGAGCACCTTCGGCCTCTCGGTCAGCTCTCCGTAACAGCCGTTCTATAGTAACCAAACAGCCAAGGATGAGCAAGAGGAAATTTTCTAATTGCCTAGCAGCCCTTCCTTCTTGAAAGCTTCGCCTACCCCAGCGAGCGGTTGAGGGAGCCGAGCTCGTCGTTGCCCATGGTGCGCCACATTTGGAAGATACAACCGCGCGCCAGGAAAAAGAAACCGTTATCGACCAGTTGCACAGCGGCATCTGCCAGCTGATTCGTCACGGCAGACACTGGCGGCAGCTCTAGTCCAGCCTTGTGGATGGTCTCGACCGCTTCCTCGAACGTCGGAGGCTCGCTGACGCCCATCTCGTTCATAAGGCCCTGCATTTCTTCCAGCGCGCTGCTGCCCGACTCCTCGCCGCGCGGCACCAGACGGTAACAAGCCAGCGCCAGGTCGAGCTGATCGCAATTCCAATAGGCAAACGCCAAGCGATAGAACAGGTAGCCGATTGCAGAACGATCGCTGGCAATACGTAGGCCGTGGCGCGCCACCTCGATAATCTCGTCAAAGCGCTCCAGACGCGCAAGCACGTTGATGAGCGCAAAGTGCGACTGCATGGACGAGCGCGCCAGATCGTAAAGATGGCGCACCTCGGGCAGTGCTCGTTCAAAGTCCTCTTGCTCGGCGTAAAAGCTGCAGATCTCGTGCTGGGCAAAGTACAGCGCATCGGGCGCACGAAGGATTCGCACAGAGCGGTCTTCTTCCAACACCGGTAGCACCATGCGCACCAGCTGGTTATCGCAAAACTGCGTTTGAACCGGACCTGTCGCCAAAAGCTCGGCGACGGCGCACTTAGCCTCCAACTCCTCAACAAGACGGGAAAAGCCTTCAAAAGCACCTGTACGGTCGACTTTTGCCTGCTCGCGCAATTCAACAACACGGGCCACGTATGGGTCGTCGTCCTCTTCCATGACCTCCAGCTCGTCAGCCGTATCGGCAAGCAGCAGATCGCGCAGCGCCGGCGGCAGCATGCGATGGTCATCACGCGGACGAGCATGAACCTCCGCAGGTTCAATCGTCTCCGGAGCGGTTGACTCATATGCCTCAAGCACACGCTTGCACGGCATATCGTCCATGTCCATGCTCTCAAGATCCTTGGCGACAGGCACGCAATCGGCCAGATAGGCCGCGCGCCCAAAGAAATACGTTGCAACAACGCACTCGCCCTGCTCACTGTCGGGAGCAGCAATCTGCACATAGCAGCGCGTGATGCAGGTGCCCGCGGCAAAACACGCTGCCGCAAGCGTGAGTGCCACGCGCGCATCGTGCTCCGCGGCCCAGATCGCACGCGCGTCCTCGTCCAACTCGCGCCAGGCGTCATCTTGAGCGTCGTATTCACGTTGCGGCATGGCATCAACGACAGACTGCCCAAACCGAACGAGCATGATCCCTTCGGCAACGTTTGCCCGATAGGTATAGTCGAGCCGCGTGACCACGTTAAGTGCCTCGACAATACGCGCGAAGCGGGTACGCACATCCCACTCACCGCCCGGCTGGCAAGCCACCGTACCCGGTTTGCCCCACGGGTTATCGCTCGAGGCCGTATCAAGCGGTCGGGGAACATCGTTGGTCGTCTTGGCGATATGCCACGCATCAAAGAGCGCGCAGCCCTCAAGGCTCGGCGAGGATGCCGCAGGGACCAATCCGGCCCCGATGTGCTCAAGGATGCCGGAGAGACGGTTAAGACGGCACTCGATGGCAAGCAGCATGTCAATCTCGTCCTGGTCCAGCAGGCTGCGATCAAAATTGAGATAGAAAAGCTTTGAGCGATCGATGCGAGCCAGGCTCATCTCGGACTTAGCGGCGATGGTGCGCAAGCGAGGCAAGTCAATTTCACTCATAAGGGCGGCGGCATAGCGCTCGATACCGCTCGGATTCTCGGCATGGTCAACGCGGTAGAGCAGCGTCTCGATAGCGTCAGGTAGCGGTGTCGTGTTAAAGCCCAAAAACACCTCGACCGGCTCGGGCAACTTTACGAGCTTGATCTTGTCGACAACGTTTTGCATACCCTCGTCGAGTCCGTCGGCGTCCGCCGTGCTCGCAATGGTATTTTCGGAGTCAGCGAATATCACGTAGCGCAGGAACATCGATGCCATGAACTCACCGTAAGGAAGGGAGCGGGTCGAATTCCATGTCTCGTGATCGGACTGTTCGCGCATGGGACCTTCGGGAGAGCCAACGGTTCGCGCGCACGCGCGCATCGTGCCGTTTGCTCCCCTCACCATAATCTCACCAATACCGGAGTCCGACTCGTCAAGGACCAGTTCCATGTCGGGATCGTTGGGCAGCGGAGCCTCGCTGACGGGGCGGTCCACCTTGTACACCTCACCCGAAACGCTTACGTAGCCCAAAAGCGACACATGGCTTTTGCCAACGAATTCGACGACATAACAAGATTCATGCTGATCCTCGCCAAAGAGTTTCCAGACCACGCCATATGAGCGTCCCGCAGGCTGCTCGGGCATCGCCGGAAAGCGCTTCTTGGGATCGAGAAACCTGAGCTTGTATGTCGGACGCTCTGCCACGGAATATCACCCTGATCGGTCGCTTGAAGAAGGAGTGGTCGCGAATAAGTCGCGACATCTACTCGGAATCTTACACGAGTCGACAGGAAATCGTCCCTTTGGACGAAAGCACTCAAGCTGGCGCAAAAGAAAAGCCCCCGTTGCCGGGAGCTTTAATCTCAAATGGTGCGGCGTATAGGATTCCGCGCATCCGCTGCGCGGATCCGCACCGGCTTCGCCCGCCTGCCGGCGTGCTCGCCCGCGGGCTAAAAACGCTCCGCGTTTTCTTTACGCCCGCGCCTCGACCGAGGTTCGAATCAATGCGGTGTTTACGTAAAAGAAAAGCCCCCGTTGCCGGGAGCTTTAATCTCAAATGGTGCGGCGTATAGGATTCGAACCTATGACGTTCTGATTCGTAGTCAGACCCTCTATCCAGCTGAGGTAACGCCGCGACTTGTTGATTATTATGCACAAGGACTGAATAATGGTCAAGCATTTTTTCAAAAAAAGTTATCGAATTTGATTTTTACTCATTTGATGCAGTCGATCGAATCGATACTTTCAAACACTGCGAAAGCAACTCCTCAAGTATGTCGACATATAAGAAAAGCCTCCGTTACCGGAGGCTTTAAAGTTCAGTTGGTGCGGCGTATAGGATTCGAACCTATGACGTTCTGATTCGTAGTCAGACCCTCTATCCAGCTGAGGT
>DAWCEJ010000403.1:0-12076 GCA_052274955.1 Collinsella sp. | reverse complement strand
CTATGAGCTGGGCACTTATCTCAGATTCAAGCTGTAACCTCCGCGATTGGCAACCGACCGCGCCCCATACCACCTTTGCATTTGCGCCCCTCAAAATTCGAGTGGGGGAGCGTGAATTCGTCGATGACCTTTCGCTCGATGTACATGAGCTCAACTGCGCTGTTCAGGCGGAGACGAACGCTTCTTCGAGCGCTTGTCCCAGCGTAGGGGAGTGGGCCGAGCTCTTCAAATTGGCAGACAAGACCATCTGCATGCCAATCTCTGAGGGCGTGTCGGGCAGCTACAACGCGGCAGCCACGGCTCGCGATATGGTTCTTGCCGAAGAGCCCAATCGTCAGATTCACCTGGTTAATTCGCGGGCAGCAGGCGGCAAGATGGACCTGATCTTCTTGCTGTTTGATCGTTATCTTGCAAGCAACCCGGATGTCTCATTCGAGGACGCTTGCGCATACTTCGATAGCCTTGAGCAGAACAGCAAAATCCTCTTCAGCTTGTGCAATTACGAAAACCTCGCCAAAGCCGGACGTATTCCTAAGGCAGCCGGCGTCATTGCCAACAAGCTTAATATTCGCATTTTGGGCACGGCGAGTGAGGCCGGTAAAATCGAACTCGTCGGGCACACGCGTGGCGAAAAGAAGATGCTCAACAAGATCATCGACACCATGGAAGCCGAAGGTTTTACGGACGGCGAGGTCGTTATCGACCATGTCGAGAATGAGGCAGGCGCCCAAGCACTTGCCAGCCGAATTGTGGAGCGCTGGCCAGGCTCCAAGACTATCATCATGCCCTGTAACGGGCTAGATTCATACTATGCCGAAATGCATGGGCTCATTATCGGCTACGGCATGGGCGTGGCTTCGGGCCAATAACGTCCAACCAAGCAATAATACGGGCGGAGCAAAGTGACAGATGGCCCTTTGCTCCGCCCGTTTTATACGTCGGCTAGCTATTAAACCCATTAAACTTTAGATAGCTCATCAGGTACGCCTTCGAAACGAAGGATGAAACCGCACTGCGCACAAGCAGCGACTCACGCGTTACCTGATGCGCCGTATCGGGAACCGGCGTCTGCTCGACGGAAAACGCCGAACGAATCGATGCCTCGAGCTGATCGACCACATAATCGAAGGCCGTCGGGGCATCGTAGCTCAAACGCTGAATGTTAAAGAGTGCCTGCACCGCAGCAATAGGTAACACCTGCTTAAAGAGGCAGATAGCGATCAGGCGGGCAATCTGCTCGCGGCCATATTGCTTTTCGACCGGAGCAGGCACCAGGCCGACCTTCACGTAGTTATTGATCATCGATGGCGTAATGACAGGGTGCTCAACGCAAATGGACAGCGGCTCCATCCACAGCGCAACATACTCAATGACCTGGTCGCGGTAGAGCGTCACATTGGGCAACTGGTTATAGCGCGGCAGACTCAACGTATTGAGTTTACGCACGATATCGGACTGAATGAATGCATCGGGTAGCACCGTGGGCTGAATATCCTCGGGCTTAATGCTGACCGACGAATCGGACATCGGAATAACGTATTTAGCGTGGTTCATAAGAGGCCTCCGTTCGTTTTCTATATTGTATTCTAGGTTATCTAGTTTTGCATACCACATAGTAAATTGATAACAACCTTACATAAGATATATTATCGTACTTATACGCGTAGGAAAGCGTAGGCGCTCGTTGCCGCTATGGCTCCGTCCGAAACGGCGGTCACAACCTGGCGTAAACGCTTGGAGCGGATATCGCCGGCTGCGAATAAGCCGGGCGTACGAGTGGCCATCGAATCGTCGGTAACAATACCGCCGTCGGGAGCCAGATCGACTAGATGCTCAACAAGCTCGGTATGTGGTTGCGTCCCCGTAAAGACAAAAATGCCAAATGAGCCAGGTTCAAAGGACTCAGTGTGCATTTCACCAGTCGCATTGTCCTTGAATGTGATTGTCGTGGGCATCGCTTCACCAGAAAGCTCAACAATACTAGTTTGGTACCTAACTGAAATATTGTCTTTTTTGAGCACCTTCTGAACAACACCATCAGGCGCACGGAACTGGTCGCGGCGTAGCACGATGGTCACGCTGCTGGCAATGTCGGACAGGAACAGCGCCTCCTCGCATGCCGAATTGCCGCCTCCGATAACAAAGACCTGCTTGCCACGGAAGAACATGCCGTCACACGTCGCGCAATACGAAACGCCACGACCGCGATACGTGTCCTCGCCAACAAAACCCGCAGGACGCGGCGTGGCGCCCATGCACGCAATGACGCTCTTGGCCGCTGTGTCGCCCATATCATGATGGATGGTAAATTGAGCCGCATCGGCATCGTAATCGACGCCCGTCACCATACTCCATTCAACCTGAGCCCCCAGGCCTTCAGCATGCTGTTGGAACCGCTCACCAAGTTCGACACCGCTCAGTAGCGGAATGCCAGGATAATTCTCAATCTCGTTGCTCGTGGCGATCTGTCCGCCCGACATGCCCTGCTCAAGGACAGTCGTCGTCAGGTTGGCGCGCGCCGCATAAATGGCGGCAGCATAGCCCGCGGGGCCTCCGCCGATAATCGCAACATCGATCGTCTGATCGGTAGTCATGAAGAGTCCTCTCGCCAAAACGTTGTCGTTCTTTGCGCTCATACCCAAATTTACGTGAACGTGACACTCATGCACTACAATGATAAATCCATGTTACAACGTCGAAGGGGAGTTATCGATGGATCAGACGCAGACGAGCGACGACGCTCCCCTGCTTACGCTCAGCACTCCCCAATCGAAGAAAACCACGCTCTTGGCTCAGCAAAAACCTCTCGTGACCATCGTGCACGCCTCGGTCGGCTCGGGCCACAAGGCCGCCGCAAATGCGATTGCGCAGGCATTCGACCTCATCCGTGGCACCAATGGCATCCCCGAGGACGTTGAGATTGAAGTACTCGATATCCTTGATTTTGGACGTATTAAATTCGACGGCAATAAGACCGCAGCTTCTTTTACGGGAGCCACGCGCCCCATTTACGACCTGACCTGGCGATATACGCTTACGGGACATCTGCTCTGGGGTGGCGGCACAGCATGGTCGCGAATTATGTTCCCCGCCTTCAACGAATATATTCGTAGCCGCAGGCCCATAGCCGTGGTCGCAACGCACATCACAGCAGCCAATGTCGCCGTGGGCGCCCGCGTAATTACGGGTATCGATTATCCGGTCATCTGCGTGCCGACCGACTACGAAGTCGAGGGCTGGTGGCCCCACAAGGACACCGATCTATTCTGTGTTGCCAACGAATTTATGGCCGAAACGTTGCGTCCGCGCAAGGTGCCCGAGGCAAAGATTCGTATTACCGGCATTCCTATTCGCGCCGGATTCGACACGGATTACGATCGCGAGGAAGAGCTAGCCAAGTTCAACCTCCCCATCGACAAGACCGTCGTGCTGGTAATGGCCGGTGCCAGCTTGCCTCAGCCTTACGTCCGCTTTCGCGCGGCGATGGACCACACACTCCCCTTCCTGCGCAGCTTCGAAGACATGCACTTTGTCTTTTTGCCCGGCAAAGACGTGGAGTATGCCACCCGGCTGAAGACGCTCTTCGATGCCATGAAGCTCGAGAACGTCACGGTGTTGGACTATGTCGACGACATGGCGGCCCTCATGCACGGGTGCGACCTGGCAATCCTCAAATCGGGCGGACTCACCGTCACCGAATGCCTGTGCGCACACCTGCCGATGATCTTGCTGGGCAAGTCCTATGGCCAGGAAAAGGCCAACACCACGATGCTCACCGGCATGGGAGCCAGCATGCACGTCACCACGGCACGAGAGCTCATCGTGACGTTGCGCCATCTCCACGATCATCCTGAGTCGCTCAAGGCACTGCTCATCAACGGCGAAGTACTACGCCGCCCACACGCAGCCGAGGATATCGCCATCGCAACTATGGAGCTTGTAGGCAAACCCCAAAAGCGCAAACGAGCCTTCTGCCGCTTCTACTGGGGCGGAAAACCCGCGCATATCCGCTAGCTTCGGACTGTCCGCTTGCCTGTGGGAGGGCCCTATATATCATCCCGTGCTCAAACATTCTCGCGTTGCTGCGAAACTGCGCGCGGGACGATATATAGGGCCCTCCCACAGGTAAGCTGCGTTAACGTACCAGCGGCTATACCAGATTCCCCACCAGTAGAATCTGCAAAGGGGGACCAGAAAATATAAATACAGTAAGTCGATGCGACAAAGGAGGCGTCCCTTCATCGCATCGACTTACTAGAAAAGTAAATATTGTTTCAAGCGAGTAGCCGCCCGCCCGGGGCTTACCTATATCGTTCCACGCGCAGTTTCGCAGCGAGCGAAACGACGCGAGAATGTTTGAGCATGGAATGATATGTGTGAGAGGCGGGCGGGAGGGATAAGAGCGTCCCTAGGCGACGCCGCTGGAGCCGAAGCCTCCTTTGCCTCGGTCGGTTTCGTCTAATTCGGCTACTTCTACGAGGTTGACCGTGGGGACTTCTTGGATGACGAGTTGGGCTATGCGGTCGCCTTTATTGATTTGAATGTTAATGGAGGGATCCAGGTTGATGAGGATAACCTTGAGTTCTCCTCGGTAGTGGGCGTCGATGAGGCCCGGCGTGTTGACTATAGACAAGCCCTGCTTGATGGCCAAGCCGCTGCGGGGCTGGACGAAGCCGGCGTAGCCATCGGGCAGGGCGATGGCCAGCCCCGTAGAGACCAGACGGCGTTCGAAGGGCTTCAGGACGCAGTCCTCGTTGGAGCGCAAATCCAAGCCGGCATCGGTGGGATGGGCGTATTTGGGAAGCTCGACGGTGGGGTCGAGACGCTTTATGTTGACGGTAATGTTGGACATGGAATCACCTTAGCTTGTCGAGCTCTTGCAGAAATTCATCGACGTCTTTGAAATCGCGGTAGACCGAGGCAAAACGGATGTACGCAACCTTGTCGATCTTGGCCAAGCGCTTGAGCACCATGTCACCCAACTCATGGGACGTGACGGCCGTCAGCGTGCGAGAGCGCAGCTCGACCTCGATGTCATCGATAATCTCATTGAGCTTCTTAGTGTCGATATCGCGCTTGATGGTGGCGCGCATCAAGCCGACGAGCAGCTTATTGCGATCGAACCGCTGCTTGGTTCCGTCTGACTTAATGACCTCGATTGGGTCTTCGCATCGCTCGAACGTTGTAAAGCGATAGTTACACGAGCAACATTCGCGACGGCGCTTAATGGTGTTATTTGACTCCTGCATACGGGAATCAACGACGCGGGTATGTGCCTTGCCGCATTTGGGACAGCGCATGGTACCTCCTCTTAAACGATAACAAGGGTACCATGCGCAGCGCGATAATGATTACGAACGAGCAGGAACCTTAAGATGCGCACCGGCGGCGAGCGAACCATGCTCCAGATGATTGACGCTACGGATCGTGTCGGAAGTCTCTTGCGTGGAAAGGCCTTCGATTGGATATTCTTCGGCAAGCGACCAAAGAGAATCGCCAGGCTGAACGCGAATGGTCTCGTAGGTAATGTTGGAAACGGACTCGGCATACGCGGCGTGACGAGCGCTAAAGACCGACATAGCGAGGACAAAGAAGAGCGTAAGCGCAACGGCGACGGCGACAATCGTCGGAACCTTCAGGGCAACGCGGGCCGGCGCGACTACAGCCTGCTGATTGCGCGCAGGCTTTACGGTCAAAGGCTGAAAGCCGGAGCGGCCACCCTGAACAACCGTAAAAGTGGGTTCTGCAGGCATCTCGAGCTTAAGGGCGAGGTTTCCCTGGACCATATTCGTTGCGTTCATCATGTTCTCCTCTCGCGTGTTTTGCTGAGAACAGTTTTATCAAGCCGCGCGGACAAAAATGTCTAGCGCGAGAACGAATGTTCGGTTATTATTATCTTCGAACAGTTGTTCCTGTCAAGCAAAATTCGAACATTTGTTTGACATGGGTAGAGAGGATGCCCTGATGGCTCGCAAAATTACCAAGCGTCAGCAGCAAATTTACGACTTCATCAAGGAATATCAGCAGGAGAAGGGTTATCCGCCCAGCGTGCGCGAGATGGCTTCTGCCGTGGGCCTTTCCTCCCCCAGCACCGTGCACGCCCATCTCTCTGCCCTGGAGGCGCGCGGGCTACTCAAGCGCGATGCCACCAAGCCGCGCGCCCTGGAACTCTTTAACGAGGATGGTTCCTCTGTCTCAATTTCCAAATCTGACGAGCCCACCGCACCTCGCGGAACGGTCTCGCTACCGCTCGTTGGTCGCGTCGCGGCTGGGATTCCCATTCTGGCCGAGCAGAATATCGAAGACACGTTTACTATCCCGACCGAAATCGCCACTGATCAGGGTTCCTTTATCCTTGAGGTGCATGGGAGCTCAATGATCAATGTCGGCATCTTCAATGGCGATTACATCATCGTCCGTGAACAAAAGAGTGCCATGAACGGCGAAATTGTCGTGGCCATGATCGATGGTTCGGCGACCGTCAAGACGTTCTACAAGGAGCAGGGGCGTGTGCGCTTGCAGCCCGAGAACGACACCATGGAACCTATCTATGCAACGAATCCCGTTATCCTGGGCAAAGTCGTCGGCTTGATGCGCCGGTTCTCGTAATGCAAAAACGCATAACCATCTTTGATACCATCCGCGGGTTTACGATGATTTCTATGGCAGGTTTTCACGCTTGCTATGATCTCGCCTACCTGTACGGCTGGGATATGCCTTGGTTTACCCAGTCAGTCTTTCAAGACGTCTGGCGCGCCAGCATCAGCTGGGTATTTTTGTTTATCGCGGGTTGGATGTGCACTCTTTCGCGCAACAATATCAAACGTGCCGCCAAATACGCCTTAGCAGCACTCGTTGTCTGGTTGGCAACAACACTTGTCTCATTCGACGATTCGGTTAATTTTGGCATCATCTACTGCATGGCCGCATGCACCGGCATCGTGGCGTTGACCGATCCCGTCCTTAAGAAGATAACGGCGAGATGGGGCATGCCCCTATGCCTTGTGTTGTTCGCCCTCACCTGGAGCATCCCCAAAACGATCTACCCAGTCCCCTACATGGCGTGGCTGGGATTTCCGAGCCCTGGGTTTGTCTCAGGTGATTACTACCCCATCATCCCGTTTATCTTTATGTATCTTGCAGGATACTTCGCCGCACACATAGCGCGGGGAATCGATAAGACCGTCCCTAGCTGGGCCTACGCCAACCCCCTGCCGGCGCTCGCCAGCCTTGGACGTCACGCACTCCCCTTTTATCTGCTGCATCAGCCCATCATTCTGGGCATTTTGGAGCTCGTCTACTCGGTGCGATAACGCTCGAGCCGCGGTGCAATACGAGCCGGCAACTTCGCCACAATGCGAACACCGTCCTCGAGATATTCCTCATGCAGAAGGGTTCCCTGCTCATGCACCAGCGTGATGAGAGCGCCCTCGCGATACGGGATATCAGCGGAGAACAACACATCGGTGGCAGCTGCCTCGCGAGCAATCCGGTCGACGAGATCGTCGAGCCCCTCGCCCGTTTGGGCCGAGAACAGAACGGCCTCCGGATAGCGACGACGGAAACTCAATCGATCGACGCTATCGAGAAGATCGATTTTATTGAATACGGTCAGCGTTAAACGCTCTCCGGCGCCGATCTCATCAAGCACGCGGTCGACAGCCTCCAGCTGCCGCTCATAGTCCTCGTCAGACGCATCTACGACTTTGAGAATTAGATCGGCACCCAAAACCTCGGACAGCGTCGATTTAAAGGCATCGACCAGACCATGGGGCAGCTTTTGAATAAAGCCGACGGTATCGGTAATCGTCATGCCGCGACCGCCGGGCAGACGATACGAACGCGTCGTCGGGTCGAGCGTAGCAAACAGCTTGTCCTGCGAAAGTACCGTAGAGCCGGTCAGACGATTGAGTAACGTCGATTTACCGGCATTGGTATAACCGGCTAACGCGACGCGAAACGCCGGGGACTCAATGCGACTCTTGGATTGAACATCGCGACGCTGTTCAACCTGCTTGAGCTCACGACGAAGCGCAGCGATCTTATTACGAATGAGGCGACGGTCGACCTCGAGCTGACTTTCGCCCTGACCAAAACGTGAGCCGATGCCGCCGCGCGTCTGCTCCTTAGCGAGATGGCTCCACATGCCACGCAGGCGAGGCAACAAATATTGAAGCTGTGCCAGCTGTACCTGCAGGCGTCCCTCACGCGTCTGAGCATGCAGGCCAAAGATATCCAGGATCAGTGCAGTACGATCGATAATCTTTACCGGCTCGCCCACGGCTTTCTCCAAATAGGATTGCTGCGAGGGGGTCAGGTCGTCGTCAAAAATAACGACATCGGCATCCATGCGATGCACCAGGCCGCACAGCTCTTCAACCTTACCGGAACCGATAAACGATTTAGGATACGGCTTTACCAAACGCTGCGACAAGCGTGCCACGCACTGGGCACCAGCTGTGTGGGCAAGACGCTCCAGCTCATCAAGCGAGCGATCGAGCGGCCATGCATTGTCGCGCCACTCAACACCAACTAAAATGGCACGCTCGGGCTCGGGTGCCGTGGGAACAAGGGGGAAACGGGGCATTAGGCAGCCTCAATACGATGCAGGATATCCTCAACGACCTCATCGATCGTACATTCATCCATATCAAACCACACGATACGGTCATCGCGCTTAAACCACGAAAGCTGACGCTTGGCATAACGACGCGAACGCATCTTAATGAGTTCGCGAGCCTCATCCATGCTCATCACGCCATTGAAAGCATCAATGATCTCTTTATAGCCAATTGCCTGCATCGACGTCAGGGCATCTCCCAGCCCCTGGCCCATAAGACCGCGGACCTCATCGACAAGACCCTGCTCAAACATCAGATCGACGCGCTGGTTAATGCGCTCGTAGAGCACCTCGCGATTACGCGTCAGACCAAACCATAGGGCATGATAATGCTCGTGCGGAACACTAAACTGCGACTTTTGCTGCGCATAGGAGACGCCATCATCATGCATCTCGAGCGCACGAATCACACGGCGCACGTTATGGGGATGAATAACAGCAGCCGATTCTGGATCGCGCTCGGCAAGCAAGGCATGCAGTTCTTCCTCGCCAATACGCTCGGCAAGCTCCTGATAGCCCGCACGACGATCGTCCTCAAGTTCACCCGAGGGAAAGTCCATCTCATCGAGGGCGGCCTTGAGATACAGCCCCGTACCTCCGCAAAAAACCGGCAGGCAACCCGAACCAAGGAGACGTTCAACATGCTCGCGAGCGTCGGCCTGATAAAGCGCAGCAGAATATGCCACACCCGGCTCTACAATGTCAACGAGACGCAGCGGCGCCGTGCACTCATCGGGCACCATCTTTGCGGTACCGATGTCCATGCCGCGATAGATTTGCATCGCATCGCACGACAGCACTTCGGACGAAAGACGGGCTGCCAAACGGTCGGCAACATCACTCTTACCAACCGCCGTCGGACCGACGATCGCAACGGCGGAAAGACCTGCCCCGGGAGAAACCATTAGCGCGGCTCGCCCACAACGGAGCCGGACAAATACCAGGTCTTGGCAACGTCAACGTCAACATCAACGATCTTACCAACAAGCTGATCGATGCTGTAACCCTCGGGGATAGGCGCATGCACGGTCTGATTCTTGGGACTCTTGCCCAGCAGGACCGCGTCGTTCTTTTTACTCGTTCCCTCAATGAGCGCCGGAACCACAGTATGAAGCTCACCCTGGTTATACTCGTGTGCCGTGGTCTCGATAACCTTAACCAGACGGTTGAAACGCTCGAGAATAACCTCATGCGGCGTAGGATCGTCAATCTCGGCGGCCGGGGTACCGGCGCGCTTGGAATAGATGAAGGTATAGGCCTGAGCATAGCGGACCGTCTCGGCAAGTGAGAGCGTCTGCTCAAAGTCTTCTTCAGTCTCACCCGGGAAGCCAACGATAATGTCGGTCGAGAGCGCGATATCGGGCATGCGGTTGCGAATGCGATCGACAAGGCCCAGATAGTCCTCGCGTGTATAACGGCGATTCATCTCTTTGAGGATCCGCGTCGAACCTGACTGGACGGCCAAGTGCAGCTGCGGCATAACGGCAGGCGTCTCGGCCATGGCGTCGATGGTCTCGGGCAACAGGTCCTTGGGATGCGAAGACGTAAAGAAGATGCGCTCCACGCCCGTATCGCCCACGGCACGCAGCAGATCGGCAAAACGCGGCTTGCCAAACAGATCGCGACCATATGAGTTAACGTTTTGGCCCAGCAGCGTAATCTCACGCACGCCCTGGCGCACCAAACCGGTCACCTCGTCGACAATCTCCTCGAAGGGGCGGCTCTTTTCGCGACCGCGCACGTACGGCACGATGCAATAGGTGCAGAAATTATTGCAGCCCGTCATGATGGGCACCCAGGCGTGATACTGAGTCTCGCGATGCCACGGCATGCTCATGGCATCCGTATCCTCATGCTCATTGGTGCGGATATGACGCTTACCATCAAGGAACGCCTCGGCAATGAGCTCGGCCACATGTGCAATGGAATGCGTGCCAAAGATGACATTGACGTTATCGACGTTGGTGAGCAGGCCCTCGCCATCGCGCTGCGCGATGCAACCGCCAACGGCAACCACGCGCTTGCCCGAAGGCGAAGGCGGCAGGCTTTTGCAGGAATTGCACTGACCGTACAGGCGAGTATCGGCGGCCTCGCGCACGCAGCACGTCATGAAGACAACGATATCGGCATGCGCGGGATCGAGCGCCATGAGGCAGCCATACGAATCAAGCAGACCGCTCACACGCTCGGAGTCGTGCTGATTCATCTGGCAGCCAAAGGTGCGGATAAAGTAGGTTTTTCCGGCAAGAATATCGCGTACGGAACGCTGGTCCATGTGCATAAGTCCTAACGATGGAAGGGAGGCGAATCGAGGCAAGCAGAAGCTATGCCACAGGCTTAACATCATCAATGACGACGTTATCCATAGCAGCTCGATTGATCTGGTGAACGTAGATAGAAAGGCGGATGGCCGTGCGCGACTCCCCGTTAATGAGGATGTCGGAGAACACGGGCGCGCAGGAAATATCAAAACCGGTTGGAATCAAAAAACCGCGCGCGATAGCCACGGCCTTAATGGCCTGGTTGACCGCACCGGCGCCGACACACTGGATGTTGACGGGTACACCATCCTTGACCATGCCGGCGATGGCGCCGGCAACGGACGCGGGCGATGATTTGCTTGATACCTTCAGGCAATCCATGAAGAAACTCCTGCGTTTAAAAGTACGTTTTAACTGCAATAACTTTATCGTACCGAGTGGACTCGGTAAAGGCACTATTCCTCTTTGGCAAGATCGAAGGTCACGGTGATTCGATCACGCGAAACGCGAATCTTTGGGTCGCC
The DNA here is from genome assembly GCA_052274955.1 of Collinsella sp. Classification (GTDB taxonomy): domain Bacteria; phylum Actinomycetota; class Coriobacteriia; order Coriobacteriales; family Coriobacteriaceae; genus Collinsella. Next base: position 671 of record DAWCEJ010000403.1, on the reverse strand, counting down.
GCAAAGGTTGAGATAGTACCGGGCGGCAAGGTCATTAAAGTCGCGCTCCACAGCGCGCGAAAACTGTGCCATGTCATCCTTAGCAATACGTAGCCCGCGACGATCCTTCGCGAGATCGACAGGAGCCGGCGCATCCGAAGACGAATCACGCTCGCGCAGCAGACGCGCGGTCACACCGCGAACGGGCTTAATCTGCCCTGCCAAAATGCGATGAGCCGTGCGCTCGGACATCTCAAGACCCAAACCCGAGCAGATACGGATAAAGTCCTCGGCATCGGAGGCAAGGCCTAAACGATCGACAACCGGAAGCTCGCTCTCGTCGTCAATGAACAGGAGACGGGACGTATCGAGCCGACTTGACGCCTGAGCATAAAGGGTCGCGGCAATCTCAGACGGAGAACCAAGATAAACATCGCAACCACGCAACTCCTCGAGCGCAAACTCACAAGCAGCGCGAATAATATTATGCGGACCGCGAGCACAGACATAACGTCCGTCCTCATCCTTGACGGCCTGGGGCCAGCTGGACTGATCGGCGCGCTCACTGAGGCGGTCGGCCGCAACGCTCACCTTAAAGGCTGAACCAAGATAGACAACGGACGTGACCACACGGGCAACGACGGTGTACAGCTAGATCGAAAACAATGCCATGCCACGCCCGAGACCGCACC
>DAWCEJ010000402.1:0-14273 GCA_052274955.1 Collinsella sp. | reverse complement strand
TGTGCAAGCGAAAGGAATCAGGCAGATGGCAATCAAGGTGTTCGCTGACGGTGCAAACCTCGAGGGCATGCTCGACATGTACGAGAACGGCAACGTTCAGGGTTTCACGACCAACCCGTCCCTTATGAAGAAGGGCGGCGTGACGGACTACCGCGCGTTTGCCAAAGAGGTCTTGACCCACATCACCGATGTATCCGTGTCGTTTGAGGTCTTTGCCGACGACGTCGAGACCATGGAGGTCGAGGCCCGCGAGATCGCTACCTGGGCCGAGAACGTCTACGTCAAGATTCCGTGCGTGACCACCAAGGGCGAGTCCACCGCCGAGCTGGTGCACAAGCTTTCGGCCGACGGCATCAAGGTCAACGTCACCACCATCTTTACGCCTACGCAGGTCGACGAGATGGTCGAGGCCGTTGACGCCGAGACGCCGTCCATCATCTCGCTCTTTGCCGGTCGCATCGCCGACACCGGCGTCGATCCCATTCCGTTTGTGACGGAGTCGGTCAAGACGGCCGCCGCCAAGCTCAACTGCGAGGTCCTGTGGGCGTCCACGCGCGAGCTCATCAACATTTACCAGGCAGAAGCCTGCGGTTGCCAGATCATCACGGTGCCCAACAGCATCCTGGCCAAGCGCAAGAACATCGGTCGCGATCCGTACGAGGTCTCGCTCGACACCGTGCGCGGCTTTGCCAAGGATATCGCCGCTTTGGGCTTCCATATCTTGCCGTAACGCGAACACTGGCTGCGCCGCGGGTTGTTCGCCCCGGCCTTCCTTTCCCTATCGCTCACGCGCCTCGCGAGGGTCGCGCTAGGCAAAGGAAAGGCCGGGGCTGCCGACACGAACTTGCCGGCAAGTTAGCACTCGGCTTCCATATCCTGCCGTAGGCAAAGGTACCCCCGCCTGCGACGTGCAAAATCGCGAGTATTCAGCAAGGTAAAGGCTTTTACCAGCTGGTTGAAGCACGGAACAGCCCCGTTTTGGCTCTGACGACGCTAAAACGGGGGCTGTTTGTGACTTTATTGCCTCTGAGGGGCGTTCGGAGCGGCGGAAATTGCAGAATACTCGCGATTTTGCACGCTGCTGCAGGGGGTACCCTTGCTTTGGCGGTTTATTTCCCCTGCACCATGGTGAGCGAGATCTTCTTGCGGTCGCGATCGACCTTTTCGACCCACACCTTGACCGTGTCGCCGACGTGCACCACGTCGCTTGGGTGCTTGACGAAGCGGTTGGCCAGTTTGGAGATGTGCACGAGGCCGTCCTGATGCACGCCCACGTCGACGAAGGCGCCAAAGTCGACGACATTGCGCACCGTGCCCTTGAGCTCCATGCCGGGCTCCAGATCGTCGATGGAAAGCGCCGAGCGGCTAAAGACCACCTCGGGCGCGTCGTCGCGCGGGTCGCGGCCGGGCTTCTTGAGCTCGTTGACAATGTCGATGAGCGTGAGGGTGCCGCAGTCCAGGTCGCTTGCCAGCGCCGAGATACTGCCCAGACGGCGCTCGATGTCGGGCACGCCGCCGCGGCTGAGCTCGCTTGCCGCAACGCCGGCACGCTCCAGGACGGCCGTGGCCACCTCGTAGCTTTCGGGGTGGACGCTTGTCGCGTCGAGTGGGTTCTTGCCGCCGCTAATGCGTAGGAAGCCCGCGGCGTTGAGATATGCCTTGGGTCCCAGCTTGGGGACCTTCTTGAGCTGGCGGCGATCGGTAAAGGCGCCGTTTTCCTCGCGGAAAGCCACGATGTTTTTGGCCACGCTCGGCGTGATGCCCGACACGTAGCCCAACAGGCTCGCGCTTGCGGTGTTGACGTCGACGCCCACGCGGTTGACGACGTCTTCCACCACGTGGCCCAGGGTGCGCGAGAGTTCGGCCTGGTCAAGGTCGTGCTGGTATTGACCCACGCCGATGGACTGGGGCGGAATCTTGACGAGCTCTGCCAGCGGGTCCTGCAGGCGACGACCCAGGCTCATGGCGCCGCGCACGGTGACGTCCAGGTCGGGATATTCCTGGCTGGCGAGCTCGGAAGCGGAGTACACCGACGCGCCGGCCTCGTTGACGATGGTGTAGCGAAGGCTGGGCGCCTGCTCGGCAATGAACTCCGAGACGACTTCTTCGGTCTCGCGGCTGGCGGTGCCGTTGCCGATGACGATGGTGTTGACGCCGTCCTTCTTGACGAGGCGGGCGAGCTCGCGCTTGGTGCCGGCGACGTCGTGGCGCGGCTTGGTGGGGTAGACCACGCCGTGGTCGAGTAGCTTGCCGGTCTCGTCCATGACGGCGACCTTGCAGCCGGTGCGGTAGCCCGGGTCGAGCGCGAGCACGCGGGCGCCGCGGACGGGGCGTGCCGAGAGCAGGCCTTCGAGATTCTTGGCAAAGACGCTGATGGCCTCGGTCTGCGCGCGAACGGTGAGCTTGGCGCGGGCCTCGCGCTCCAGCGAAGGGGCCATGAGGCGCTTGTAACCATCAGCGATGGCGGCATCGAAGATGGGGGCAAACACGCCCTGGCGTCGGGACCAACGGCTGCCGAGGCGTGCCGTGGCGGCGGCGCCGTCGACGTTCACGCGCACGCGGAGCTTGCCCTCGCGCTCACCGCGGTCGATAGCCAGCACGCGGTGGTTGGGAATACGGCGCAGCGGCTCGTCAAAGTTGTAGTAGGGCTCGTAGGGAGTCTTCTCCGCGGGGTCGGTGGCCTCGACGACGATGTCGGCGGTGTTTTGCGTAAAGGCGCGCAGGTCGGCGACGTTCTCAGGGTCCTCGGCCACCGTCTCGGCCACGATGTCGGCGGCGCCGGCAAGCGCCTTCTCAGGTGTGTCGAAGCCGGCCTCCTCGTTGACGTATTCCGCGGCGGCGTCGAGCGCGCTGCCCTTGGCCGAGGCCTGCATGATGATCATGTTGGCAAGCGGCTCCAGACCTGCCTCGCGGGCCTTCTGCGCGCGGGTCATGCGCTTTTTGCGGTAGGGCTTATAGAGGTCCTCGACACGCTGGAGCTGCGTGGCCTCGCGGATCTGCTGCTCGAGCTCGGGCGTGAGCTTGCCCTGGGCGTCGATGAGCAGGATGACGTCCTCTTTGCGCTGCTCAAGATTGCGCAGGTAGGACAGACGCTCGTCGAGTGCGCGCAGGGCGACGTCGTCCATGCCGCCGGTGGCTTCCTTGCGGTAGCGCGAGATAAAGGGGATGGTGTTGCCCTCGTCGATGAGCTTGACGGCCGCCTCGACATTGGCGGCCTTAAGGTTGAGCTCGCGGGCGAGCTGGGCGATAAGATCCATGAAACTCCTTGCGTTTGAGGTGCGTTTGCGGCACAGGGCTACCAAGGATACCACCCGTCCCAAAAGACTGTTTTGGGCCCGCGCCACAAAAACGGCCTATCTACTACGTTTGAACCGTATGGATCGACCATCCCCCGGTTTTCCGAAAATACGCAAGCCGTCTACCTGCACTGATAATTGTTCTCGGGGGAGGCGGGCACTGCGGGGCGCGGCAACGGCGCGCGATTTCCGCGTCGCAGCGCTACCCTGATGCTGAATGCCGGGACGATGACCCACTGACCTGCTGACGCCTCTTCGGCCGTCCTCAAATCCGACCTGTCTCGCCCCGGCATCCGCGTCCCGGAGTCCTGCCATGACCTAATAGGAGCATGAGCGCGGACAATCGGACAAGCCAATTGGATTGTAGCGCTCCCGTCAGTGCAATGTCTGGGAGACCCGGGCGCGGAGCAGGCGGCAGACCGAGGGGAGCGAAAATGGAAGGCGAAACGGTCATCGCGGGCGTCGACACGCACAAGGACGTGCATGTCCTGTGCCTGCTCGACGGCCTCGGGAGGAAGATCTGGAGCGGGAGCTTCGGGGCCGACCCCGAGGGCTACGACAGGCTGGCGGAGGCGATAGGCGACCCGGGGAGCTGCATGGTCGTCGGCGTCGAGGGCACGGCATCGTACGGGGCCGGGCTGACGAGGAGGCTCGTGGAGCTCGGGTACAACGTCGTCGAGGTGCTCAGGCCCAAGAGGGACAAGGTGAGGCCCGGCGAGGGGAAGAGCGACCCGCTGGACGCCGAGCGCGCGGCGCGCAAGGCGGCGTCCGGGAGGGGCTGCTCCGTGCCGAAGTCGCAGGACGGCTGGGTCGAGGCGGTGCGCCAGCTCTACGTCGCGCGCAGGCTGGCCGTCGCGACGTCCACGTCCTGCGTGGCCTGCGCGAAGTCGATGCTCACGACGGCCCCGAGCGCCCTGAGGGAGCGGTTCAGGGGCCGCGAGCGGCCGAAGGACCTCATGCCGCTGCTCGCGCGCGGGAGGAAGGCGGGCGACGCGCTCGAGGAGAGCGTGCTGGCCTCGCTGCGGTCCGTCGCGGCGGTCTGGAAGGAGGCCCGCAGCCAGGTCGAGTCCCTCGACGAGCGCATCCGCGCGCTGCTGGAGGCGAACGCGCCCGCGCTGCTCGGCGTCGAGGGCTGCGGCACCACGACCGCCGCCGCCCTGGTCGTGGCCGCCGGCGACAACCCCGGCAGGCTGAAGGGCGAGGCGGCGTTCTCGATGATGTGCGGCGCCTCCCCGATCCCCGCGTCGAGCGGGAAGACGGACCGGCACAGGCTCAACCGCGGCGGCAACCGGCAGGCGAACTGGGCGCTCTACGAGATCGCGATCAAGCGCATGGCGTACGACGAGAGGACGAGGAGGTACGTGGCGAGGCGGACCTCCGAGGGGAAGTCCCGGCGGGAGGCGGTCCGCTGCCTGAAGCGCTACATAGCGCGGGAGGTGTACCACGTGCTCATGGACCCGAACCCCGACGGCGCCGCGCCGGAAGGCCCCGAGCTCGCGAAGATGCGCAAGGCGATGCGGGTGACTCAGAAGAAAGCCGCCGCGGAGCTCGGCCTGTCCGCAGCCACACTCGGGCACTTGGAACGGGGGAAACGGCGGTCGACGAAACTGGAGAGGAGGTATTACGAGCTCCTGTGCGAATTGGAGAGAACGCTCCCGCAAACTGCCTCTTGACAACTTATAGGAGCGTCGGTTTTGTTTTTGCGATTTTCTGCATGGTCGGAGGTTCGCTATCCAGCCCCGTAATCCGGCATAGTTTTGTTCGCGGCGGCTCCACCGCTCGTTTAAGCGCGGGGCCGGTGGGGCATTTGCCCCATCGGCCCCTATCCCAGCCCTATTCCGGTTTGGTTTCCACCGTGGGAGTCTTGTCCGCTGCGACTGGAGTGCGGGCGGTGTCCATAGTCAGGCAGTGCTTGGGGCAGCTCTCGATGCACTCACCGCACACCACGCAGGCATACGGGTCAATCGACCACGTTCCGCCCTTGCGATCGACCGCAAGTGCACCCGCCGGGCAACGGCGCGCGCACATGCCGCAGCAGATGCACACGTCCATATCGTTGACGATATGCCCGCGCAGGCGCTCGGGTGCCGCGAGCTTCTCCTGCGGATAGCGCACCGTTACCGGCTGCTTGACCATAGAACCCAAGGCCGTCTTGGCAAATGTCAGCAAACTCATGCCGTGCCTACCTTTCCGTGCAGCTAATGCAGGGGTCGATGGTCAGGATAATCATGGGCACGTTGGCAATGAGCACGCCCTGCAGCGCATGCGTCAGACCCGCCAGATTTTGCGACGTCGGCGTGCGCACGCGAAAACGGTCCAAGTTCTTGGTGCCGTTGCCGCGCACATAGTAATACGCCTCGCCGCGCGGCTGCTCAATCACAACCTCGCCGCGCGCGCCGTCGGCTGGCGTAAGCTTGGTGCGCCCACCGATACCGTCGTGCGGAATCTTGCCCACAAGCTCCTTGATGATGTCCATAGCCTGCGTGACCTCGGCGCAACGCACCTGGCAGCGGGCATAGCAGTCGCCATCGGTAGCGACAATTGGCTCAAACGCAGCCAGACCCGCATAGGCGCCGTCGCCAAACATGCGCACGTCATAGTCCACGCCCGAGGCGCGCCCAAACGGGCCGACCATCGAAAGCTCCAGCGCGTCCTTCTTGCTGATCACGCCCACGCCATGCAGACGCTCGCCGCAGCTGTCGTCGTCCAAAAACGTATGCACCAGGGCCTCGTAGTCGGGACGCATGGCATCGAGTGTCTGGACAATGCCCGCCAGCTCGGAGTCCTCGATATCGTGCTTAAGGCCGCCGATCTCGTTGATCGACAGAATCACGCGACCACCGCACGTGCTCTCAAAGATCTTGAGAATCTGCTCGCGCAGCGTCCACGAACGATAGAACAACGCCTCGAAGCCAAAGGCATCGGCGAGCAGGCCCAGCCACAGCAGGTGCGAGTGAATACGCGAAAGCTCGTGCAAAATGGTGCGGATATACTGCACGCGGCCGGGCACCTCGATGTCGAGCATGCGCTCGCAGGCGCTGGCATAGCCGTAGCTGTGACCCACGGCGCAGATGCCGCAGATGCGCTCGGCGATGTAGCCAAACTGATGCATATCGCGCTTTTCGGTGAGCTTCTCGAGTCCGCGGTGCACAAAGCCGATCTGCGGAATTGCCTCGATGACGCGGTCGTCCTCGATCACCAGGTCCAGATGAAGCGGCTCGGGCAGCACCGGGTGCTGCGGGCCAAACGGAATAACGGAGCGATGTGCCATGGACTTTACGCCTCCTTTTTCTGCTTGTCGCGGGCGGCCTTGGCGGCAAGCGCCGCGCGGACCTTGGCCGCTTTCTCGGGATCCATGGCGGCGAGCTTTGCCTCCATCTCGGCAGCCTTGAGCGCGGCCCTGGCGGCAGCTTCATCGTGCTGAGCATCGGAGCCGGCAGCCGCAGCGGGCTGAGCAGCGGCGCCCGCGGCATCGCCGGCGCTGGCAGCGCCCTCCCCTGCAGCAGCCGCAGCAGCGGCGGCCTTCTCGGCCGCGGCCTTGCGCGCCTTGGCTTCGGCAGCGGCACGGACCTTCATGGCTTTCTCTCGCGCAGCCTTCACCTCGGGCGTGATAACGCTCATGGGCTCGGCAGTCGAGACCTGGTAGAAAAAGCCCTTAAAGTCGATCTGCATGTCGGTAATGGCAAGACCAAACAGGTCGTGGACCTCATTTTCAAACGGGAATACCGCCGGATAGTACGAGCTGATGGACGGAATCTCCTGGTACTGATCAATTCCCTCAACCACCAGGTTCTCGATCGCATAGCTGCCGTCCTGCGCAATATGCTCCTGAGCAGCACGAACGTTGATAAACGTATAGACCAGGCGATACGATCCGTCGTCGACGTTGCGCTCGGCGTGCATCTGCACAAAGCGCGCGCCGACGCCCTTGAGCGCCTGGACATGCGACAGGAACTCGTCGATCCCGACGGTGGTATAGATAGCCTTTTGCATTACTCGGCCTCCTTTGCAGCGGCGGGCGCACCGTCAGCCATGCCCGCGTCGACACCGGCCCCCGCAGCAGCTACAAACCCGTCCTCGCCCAGCTCAACGCCACCGTCCCAGGTAGCAGCACCGCCCACGGTAAGTGGATCGCCGCCGGCGCGCATCACGGCCTCCTTCTGGTCCAGGATGCCGCACGCCTCCACAATGGCATCGATCACGGTCTCGGGGCGAATGGCGCACCCGGGCGCGTACACGTCCACGGGAATCGCGCGGTCCACGCCGCCGATCACGTTGTAGGCATCGCGGAATACGCCGCCCGAGCACGCGCAAATGCCGCACGCCACCACGCACTTGGGCTCGAGCATCTGGTTGTAGATCTGGCGCACGACGGGCAGGTTCTGGGCATTGACCGAGCCTGTCACCAAAAAGATATCCGCATGCTTGGGATTGCCGGTGTTGACCACGCCAAAGCGCTCCGCATCGAACAGTGGGGTAAGCGAGGCCAGCACCTCGATATCGCATCCGTTGCAGCTCGAGCCGTCGTAATGAATAACCCACGGCGAGCGCGACATTTTATGATCCATGGATGCCGCCTCCTAAATAAACACGTCAACGAGGATGGGCATAAGGTTGAGCAGGCCAAACACCAGCGCCACGCCCCATCCGAGCTTAAAGCAGCTGCGCCAGGTGCTGCGTGCGAAGGTGTTGTCGATCAGCACCTCGACAAAATACGTCGCAGCCATCACGACCAGGGCGACGACCCAGCTCACCGGGTTGTCCCAAACAAAGAACATGCCCACCCACATCAAAAACAGCACGCTTTCGCACCAGTGCATAAGGGTCATCTTGGCCAGCGTGCCGCCGCTCATCTCGGTGGCGACGCCCTGGACAATCTCCTGATGCGCGTGATGCGAGTACGAAAGGTCAAACGGCGACTTGCGCAGCTTGATGGTAAGCACCGCAAGCAGCGCCAGGAAAATGGGCGCGCTGTACACGATGATGGGCGCCGACTGCCCCGTCACGGCGATGGAGTCGAAGCTATCGGTGGCAAGGTACAGGCCCACGCTCATCAACAGAACGGCGGGCTCGTAACTCATGACCTGCAGCAGCTCGCGGTCGGCGCCGACCTGGGCAAACGGGCTTTGCGTCGAGGCGGACGCCAACACCACAAAGATCGCGGCGAGCGTCACCATAAAAGCGCACAGCAGCGTGTTGGAACCCGACACAAAGATGCCGCCGCCCACGACAGTAAAGATGAGCGCGCACGCCATGTAGGTATCGTCCATGGTGTTTACGCTGGCAGGAGCCTTGCGCAGCAGCTTGGCAACGTCGTGGAAGGGCTGCAGCAAGCGCGGGCCCACGCGGCCCTGCATGCGAGCGGACAGTTTGCGGTCAACGCCGTCGATCAGGCCGCCCACAAGCGGCGCCAGCAGGGCAAACGCCACGGTACCTACAAAGATGCCCACGACGCCCGAACCTTCAAAATACTTGCCGCGCAGCACCGAGGGCGCACTCATGGCAAGCCGCTCGGGCCCAATCCACGCGCAACACAGCAGCGCAAACAAGATAATGCTGCAGCACACGACGCTGCCCGCGGGGCCGATACGCTTCTCGCCAAGGGCGTCCTCCGAGTACCAATTGCGCTTTTCGGCCTTCACCTCGTGTCCCATCGAGCCGCGGAAATGGCGATATTTGTCGGTTCCCACGCCCGAAAGATATACGTTTACGTGCGGTTTGTTGCTCACGCGAAATGAAGTCAGCAGCACCACCGCGATAAAGGCCACGATAACCACCATCAGATACATGGCGTCCTTGCCAATAACGTACGGCACGCGGCCAAACACCATGGCCAAGTAAGGCGACACCAGACCGCTCGAGATAACCGGGAACGCCACGCAGCACAGAATCAGCAGCGCGGCGATGGTGTTAAGCGCCATCCATTCGGTCTTATGGACATTGACCTCAACGTTTTGAGCCGTGGGGTCGACGCCCGAAAGCTTGGCAAGCCACTTGCCCCAGAAGAAGAACGTCGCGGCCGAGCCAAAGGCAAGCACCATGATCATGAGCACGTTGCCGGTCTGCGCGAACGCCACCAGGGCACCCCACTTGGACACGAGCATGCCAAACGGCGCCACGAACATGCCCATGATGCCCAGCATCATCAGACGCGTCAGGTGCGGCATGCGGCTGAACAGACCGTCCATGTCCTCGATATTGCGGCTGCCGATATGATGCTCGGCGGTGCCCACGCACAGGAACAGCAGCGACTTTGCCACCGTGTGGAACAAAATCAGGAAGATGGCCGCCCATACGGCCTCGGGCGCGCCGACACCCAGGCAGGCACTGATGAGGCCCAAGTTGGAAATGGTGGAGTACGCGAGCACGCGCTTGGCGTTGCTCTGCGAGATGGCCATGAGGGCAGCGAGCAAAAACGTGATGGCACCCACACTCGTGACCATAAAGCCGGTCACAGGATAGATGGCATAGAGCGGGCTCAGCTTGACCATCAGGAACACGCCGGCTTTGACCATGGTTGACGAGTGCAGCAGGGCGCTCGTGGGCGTGGGGGCAACCATGGCACCCAGCAGCCAAGTGTGGAACGGCATCTGTGCGGCCTTGGTGAGTGCGGCGAGCGACAGCAGAATGACCGGCATCACCAACAGCGCGGATTGCGCGGTTCCGGAGCCGGAAAGCTCGATCATGCCCGAGATGGTCAGCGGCATGCCGTTGACGTGCAGGAACATAAGGCCCACCAAAAACGCGATGCCGCCCAGCATGTTGAGGATGATCTGGGTAAAGGCGTTCTTGACGGCCTCGGGCGTGCGCGTGTAGCCAATCATGAGGAACGAGCATACAGTGGTGATTTCCCAGCCGCAGAACAGCCACTCAAGGTTATCGCTCGTCACGATGACGAACATGGCCGAGAGGAACAGGAACATAAGCGCCAGGAACTGCGGGCGACGGTCGGGCGCGGTCTGCCCGCGCAGTGCGGCCTCGTGCTCGTCGTGGGCCTGGAAGTCCTTCATGTAGCCCAAGGCATACACGCAGATAAGGCTGCCGACGATACCGACGGCGAGGACCATGATCACGCTCATGTAGTCAAGGTAGAGTGGCGTTGCCGTGACGGCTTCGGTCGCGGGCAGCGTCATGGCAGCGAAGGCAACCGAACCCACCAGCTGCACCACGCCGAGCACCGTGGTGAGCGTGCTCTTATATTTACGCGCGTTGTACAGGATGACGGCGCACAGGATCACGTCGATGACGGAGCTGATGATCGAGAGCACATGCGAGGTGCCGGGGGCAACCTCGAAGCTCTGAGGGCCCGTGCCAAAAAACATGACGGCGACTACAACCGTCACCGCCATAATGATGCCAGAGCCTACAAGCCCTAGCGCATCGCGGGCGCGGTCACCGCGCGCGAGCAGCATGCCCAGCGCCGGTACCAGCGGAAACAGGGTAAGGAAATACAGTAGCGTCATACCATCACTCCCCCATGCAAAAACGCTGCAATTGTTTAACGTTATAGCTCAGTTGAGGAGTAGCGGCGGCGGGTTTTCGGTCAACTGGGGAGTTTTAGGCGTACGGGGTAACGAGTCTGTCCGCTTTGGAGCAGAGAGGCGACGCTCCCCCTATCGCGGCGGCGGGCGCACGGGCCACTGCGCGCGGTTTATTAACCACTTTGGAGGATGTTCCAGTAGGCTCACGACGGTCCAAAAAGTTGGCGCGGCAAGAAAAATGCGCCCCTGTGGGCGCACCATCCCGTTCGCTATTCCGCCTTTTTAACGCGCGGCTTGCGACCGCGCGGCTTATCAACCAGCGCGGACTCACCGCTCTCGCGATACTGGCGGCACCAAGCCTTGACCGAAGACTCGCTGGGAATCTTGTGCTTGATCATGGCCTCGCGAACCGTTAAGCCGTTTTCCAAGCGGTCCTTGACCACGGCGAGCTTAACTTCGTACGAATAGGTGTGATGATGCGAACCGGCGTTGAGAACGGCGTCGGCACCGCCTACGGCATACGCGCGGGCCCACTGACGAGCCGTGGCCTGGGGAATGCCAAGCTCCGCGGCGAGGGCGCGATGACCGACCCCCTCTTGGAGGATCTCGACGGCGCGCTGCCTAACCTCGGGCGCATGCGTGCGAGTCCTAGTTGCTTCCGACATACCTGCCACTTCTTAGCCTTAACCGTTAATCTGCTTTCTTACGTGCAAGTTAGATAGTAGCATTTTACTGTTTGCTCAAAGCAGTTAATTAAAATAGACGCGGCGTTATCTGGGCATTTGGCACCAATTTACGACATTTCTTTATCGATTATTTACGCTGGTAGCTGACTCGCAGCCAATCGTCATTCGCCTGTCAACAAAATTGACACCTCTTTATGTCCTTTGCTATAGCGGATATGATTATTAACCCCTCCCCCAATAATTTTGAGTAATCGGCAAGGCAGTAGACGTCCTTACTCCTCATGATTACCGCGCATTGCCATCCACCGGAGCAAAACAAAAAGGGCGGGGCCTGCTGCGCTTGCAGGCCCCGCACCGGTTGACACCCGACGGGACACAGCCGGGCGAGGCGGATCCGTGCTACCGCCCCGCCTGGCCGCGATGTTCAACTACAGCTCGTTGGCCGCGTGATACGCCGTGCGAATGGCGCTCGCAATGTCGGCGGTGCGCTCGCCCGAGCAGTCGCCCACGCAGGTCACGGGCACCGTCACGCCGTCCAGGTCAAACGCGTTGGCCTTGGAACCCACGGCCATCACCACGTAATCGCAGGCAATCTTCACCGGCTCCTCGGCGCCGTCCTCGGTGGTGCGAACGGCCTCCACGCCCTCGTCGGTAATGGCGGTCAGGCGGGTCTTCACGTGCTGCTCCACGTTATGCTCGGCAAAGTCGCTCATAATCAGCGGCAGAATGGTCTCGGACTCGCCCGCGGCAATCTTGTCGAGCATCTCGACAATCGCCACCTCGCAGCCGTGCTGCAGCAGGTACTCGGCCGTCTCGGTGCCCACCAGGCCGCCGCCAATGACGGCGACGCGTCCCGTGAGCTCCACCTTGCCCGCCAGTACGTCCCAGCTCGAGACGACCTTCTCCGAATCGGCACCCGGAACGGGGATGACCACGTCGTGCGCGCCCACGGCCACAATCGCGGCGTCGGCGGCATTGAGGTCCTCGGCAGTAGCTGCGTGGTTGAGCTCAACCTTCACGCCCAGGCCGGGCAGAATCTTCTCGTAGTACTCGACCGAGCGCATGATCTCGTCCTTGCGCGGGGGCGCGGCCGCCAGCACAATCTGGCCGCCCAGATGATCGCTCGCCTCGTAGACGGTCACGTCGTAGCCGCGCTTGGCCGCCACGCGCGCGGCCTCCAGGCCGGCGATACCGCCGCCCACCACGGCGATCTTCTTGTCGCCCTCGCCCGGCTTAATGGCGATGGTCGCCTCATCGCCGTTCTCGGCATTGAGCACGCACGAGATGTACTTGCGGTTTTGAATCGCGTCCACGCAGCCCTTGTTGCAGTTGAGGCACTCGCGGATGGGCTCGCCGGTCGCGGCCTTCAGTGCAATGTCGGGGTCACACATAAGCGAGCGGCCGTAGGCGATGATGTCGGCCGAGCCGTCCTCCAGGATCTTCTCGCCGGCCTCGACCGAGACCACGCGGCCGACGGTTGCCACCGGCACGGAGACCAGGGCCTTGACGCGCTCGGCCACGGGCAACGTCCAGTTGTAGGGCATGGCGCCCATGGGCGGAATGGTGTCGCCCATGTTGCCGGTGTGGTTTGCCTGCGCAACCTGGATCATGTCGATGCCGGCGCCCTCGAGCAGCTTGGCAAACTCGCAGGCCTCGTCGGGCAGCAGGCCGCCCTTGCCGCGCGGCGTGCCGTCGGGGTTCTCCATGATCACGGGGAGCTTGTACTCCACCATCAGCTGCGGCGCGGCCTCCTTAATGGCGGCGACGACCTCCAGCGCGTAGCGGACGCGGTTCTGGAACGCGCCACCGTACTCGTCGGTGCGCTTGTTGAGGATCGCAGAGCACAGCGAACCCACCAGACGGTCGCCGTGGACCTCGATGGCGTCGATGCCGGCCTGCTGCGCGCGGGCGGCCGAGGCGGCGATGGCCTCCTTGATCTGGGTGAGCTGCTCAACGCTCGCCTCGTTTACAAAGTGCTGCATGTCGTGGTGCAGCTTGGCGTAGGCCTGCTTGCGGATCTCGTTGGACTCGGCCATCTTGGCGGCGAAGGTCTCCTCGTCGCCGGCGGCCTTGGCCTCCTGCGCGGCCTTGGCGGCGGCCATGGAGCCCATGACCATGCGGCCGACGCCGGGCACGTCGTACTCGGGGTGGAACAGCTGCAGCGCAACCTTGGCGCCGTGCTTGTGAACGGCGTCGGCCAGCGCCTTAAACGTGGGGATCTGGGCGTCGGTCGCCAGCTTGGGCGTGGGGCTCGCGGTCATGACGGGAGCGACGTCGCCAATGACGATGTAGCTCGCGCCGCCACGGGCCAGGCGCTCGTAAAAAGCCAGGCTGCGCTCGCCGATGGAACCGTCGCGCTCCTCGTAGCCGGTGGTCAGCGGCGGGAACATAATGCGGTTCTTGAGCTCAAGGGGGCCAACCGTAATGGGCTGGAGCAGCTTGGATGCAGGTGCGGTCATGGACATTCCTCTCTTGTAGGCGCGGCGGCGATGTTGCCGCGTAGTTGTTTAGAGGATATGGCATGGGAGCACAGTGGCGCAACGGAAATCGGCAGACAGCAGGTAGCGGCAGGTGGATGGGGCGGGGCGGCCCGTCGGTTTGTCTCGATCTGTAACAGTTACGCGGCAAAACCGGGTCTTACTGTTACAGATCGAGACAAACCAAACCCGCCTGCCAGAAAATCTCAATCTATAACAACAACTCGGCAAAATGAGCCCCAGATGTTACAGGTCGAGACAGACGCGACCCAACCCACCGGTATATCTCAACCTGTAACACCTGGCCGCCCAAATCGGGTCTAGATGTTACAG
>DAWCEJ010000401.1:0-2841 GCA_052274955.1 Collinsella sp. | reverse complement strand
GCAGCGCGTGGCCATCGCCCGCGCCCTGATTAACGATCCCGAGATTGTGCTGGCTGACGAGCCGACCGGCGCCTTGGACTCAACGACATCCGTGCAGGTCATGGATTTGCTCAAGGACGTTGCGCGCGACCGTCTGGTCATCATGGTCACGCACAATCCCGAGCTGGCGTACAAGTACGCCACGCGCATCGTCAACCTGGCGGACGGCAAGATCACCGACGATTCCGATTCCTTTGATGTTGCCAATGCCGCGCGTCGCGAGGGTAAGCCTACGCGCAAAACCTCGATGAGCTTTGTGACAGCGCTGGGGCTTTCGGCGCGAAACCTTTTGACCAAGAAGGGCCGTACGGCTATGACGGCCTTTGCTGGTTCAATCGGCATCATCGGTATCGCGGCGATTCTGGCGCTCTCCAACGGCGTAAACGGCTACATCAAAAAGGTCGAGGAGGATACGCTCTCGAGCTACCCGCTCACCATTTCCAAGCAGGATTACGACCTGTCGTCCATGATGGGCGGACAGGGGACCACGGATGACGATACGTCCAAGAACGAGGGCTCGTCCGACGGCAGCACCGACGGCAAGGCTCGGGGAATCGATAAGATCCCCGTGGTCACGGCCGTAAAGGATATGTTTGCGAGCGTTAAGTCTAACGACATGACGAGCTTTAAGGCATGGCTCGATGCCGGTGGCGATGGCATCGATAAAGAGGTCAACGCCATTCAGTACGGCTACGGTGTATCGCCGGTTGTCTATCGTGCCGGGAAGGGCGATGGGAAGCCTGTCCGGCTGGTGCCCAACGCCATGACCGAGGCCATGAGCGGAGGCGCGAGCTCGGCAGCAACGGTGAGCATGGAATCCATGGGAACCTCGGTCTTTAACGAGATGATTGACGACCAGAGCCTGCTCGACAGCCAGTACGATGTCGTCGCCGGTCATTGGCCCACGTCTGCCAACGAAGCCGTGATGGTGCTTTCGAGTCGTGGCACGGTGGGCGACTATACGCTCTACAGCATCGGTGCGCTGGATATCAATGAGCTCAACGACCTGGTTAACAGCGCTATGACGGCTGACGGTGGCGTCGAAGCGCCCGAGACCGGTACCGACTTTACCTACGACGATGCGCTGTCCACGACGTTTAAGGTGCTGTCGCCGGCCGATGCGTATCGCAAAAACGAAGAGACCGGCATGTGGACTGACATGTCTGGCGACGCCGACTTTATGACGGCCAAGGTTGCCGACGGTATTGACGTGCGTATTGTGGGCGTGGTGCGACCGAACGAGACGGCCAACGCGAGCGCGTTGTCCCCGGGTATTGCCTATACGCACGCGCTGACTCGCCAGCTTATGGAGCGCGCCGCCAATTCGCAGATCGTAAAAGAGCAACTTGCCCATCCCGAGACGGATGTCTTTACGGGCAAGTCTTTCGATGAACTGCAGGGCGAGGCCAAGCAAGGCGTGGATCTGGGCAGCATGTTCAGCGTGGACGAGGCGGCGCTCAAGGGCGCGTTCTCGTTCGATACGTCTGCGCTCTCGGGCACTGCCGGCGGTATGGACCTGTCGGGTCTTGACTTGTCCGGGCTGGACATTGACCTTTCGGGCGTAGGTAAGGATATCGACTTCAGCGACATTATGGCAAAAGCACCGACCCCAGATTTCTCGGGTATCTTTGACGGTCTGGAACTCACGCCCGAGCAAATGCAGCAGGTGGGAGCACTAGCCAACCAGCTGTTTGAGGGCTTTTTGCAGTCTGATCAGTTTAAGGCGCTGTCGCCCGAAGATCTTAAAGACGCGTCAAAGCTCGCTGCCGCATTCTCGGCATATCTTGAGAATGATGACACAGCCCAGCAAATCCTGGTCCAGCTCCAAGCGCTCGGCGGCGATGCCCTGGCCGAGCGTCTGCAGCAGGCGATGAGCGACTATGTGCAAAAACAGCTGGCTCCGTATCTGCAGCAGGCTATGGATCAGGTGATGAAGACAATTAGCGAGCAGATTGCGACAACGGTGTCAGCTCAGCTCAAGGCGGGCGCAGCAGGGCTTATGGACCAGATGGCGGCGCAGATGTCTTCGAGTTTTGCCAACCTGGCGAGCGCTATGCGTGTGGATGCGAGCGCCTTTGCCCGCGCCATCCACTTCAACATGGACGCCGATGACCTGAGTTCGCTCATGATGAGCTATGCCAAGGCGTCGAAGCTCACCTACGACAACAATCTGACCACGTTGGGCTATGCAGACGAGGCAGATCCCATCTCGGTCAAGATTTTCCCGCGCGACTTTGAGGCCAAGGAGCGCGTGCTCGATCACATCGACGCGTACAACAAGCAGGTCAAAGCCGCCGGCCACGATGAACAGGCAATCTCGTACACCGACTACATGGGCATCATCATGGGTTCGGTGACCGACATCGTGAACACCATCAGCTTGGTGCTCATCGCATTCGTGAGTATCAGCCTGGTGGTGAGCTCCATCATGATCGGCATCATCACGTACATCAGCGTGCTGGAGCGCAAAAAGGAGATTGGCATCCTGCGCGCGATTGGCGCGTCGAAGCGTAACGTGGCAAACGTGTTCAACGCCGAGACCTTTATCGAGGGCCTCATTGCCGGCGTCTTTGCTGTTGTCGTCGTGGTGGCCGTGAGCTTCCCGGTCAATGCTTGGGCGCTTGCGGCCAAACAGGTCCCCAACCTAATGAGTCTGCCCGTGCAGGATGCGGTGGTGCTCATTGTAATTTCGGTGCTGCTGACGGTCGTTGCCGGTCTACTGCCTGCCCGCAGCGCATCCAAAAAAGACCCCGTGGAAGCCCTGCGCTCCGAATAATGTGACAAAGGGACAGTCCCTTTGTC
>DAWCEJ010000400.1:0-7874 GCA_052274955.1 Collinsella sp. | reverse complement strand
AGGCGATGCAGATGGGCTCCTGGTCCATGCCGATAAAGAGGGTGTCGGGCTCGCGGTGGGCGCGCTCGACCAGATAGGTTCCCTTGCCACAGCCAAGATCCAGGTGAAGGTGTTCGAAGGGCTTGCTGCCAGCTGGCGCGCAAGCCTCGCGCCAATCTCCGGCATAAGCCTCGGGGTTCGTCTCGATCGCATCGGCGTAGCGCTCCAGGCGCTCCTCGAGCACAAAGTTCTTAGGCGTGCGAACGTGGACGGCTCCCATGAGGCTCCTTGGTCATAAGTATGGAACGCATAGCTGCGCGTTCCGTCAATGGGTTGAAAAAGGGTGGGCATAGTTTGCCCGAAAGATGCGGTGCGGCTCGGCGGCGAATCGTCGGTGCCTACAGACGTTTGAGAATCACATAGCGGTTGAGCTCGCCGCTGCGACCGTCGGCATGGAAGCGCTCAAGCTCGCGCACGGGGACCTCGCCGCTCTTGTAGAACGTACGGACGCCGCGCACCAGGTCGGTGATCTGCTGATCGTCAAAGTGATGGCAATAGCGGTAGGCGTGGCGGTCGTTTTGCCAGCCGATGAGGTGGTCGCCGGCTTCAAACTGCGCGGAATCGTAACCTTCAAACGGCGGGGTGAGCTCGGCACGGGCCTCGGCGCGAACGGCCTTGCGCGCCATGCGCTCGTCGTTCATAAACTCCCAAAAGCTGATGGCGATGATGCCGCCCGGGCGCGTCTGGCGCACCAGGGCGTCGAGCACGCGTACGCGGTACTCGCACGACGGCACGTGGTGCATAAAACCAAAGCAGACCGAGATGTCGGCGAGCGGGGCGTCGAAAAGCACGTCGGGTGTCTCGGCGGGGTTGAGCTTCATAAGGGCATCGAGCACGTCGAGTTCCTGGAAGTGCAGGTTGGGAATGCGCAGGGCGTGACCGTGCGCATCGATAGCCAAATCCTGACACGAGTCGACACCATAGAACTCAAACGGGCAGCTGGCATCTACCGAGGGGTTTGCGCCGTCGACGCCCTTGGCGGCAAGTGCGCCGCCGGCGGCAAAGTTCTCGAATCGCATATTGCCGCAGGCGAGATCGAAGACGCGGACGGGATGCTCAATCGTGGCGACATCGAGCTGTTCGAGCGCGATGTCCATGGTGCGCACCCAGCCGGGCCACGGGGCCTGGCGCGTATCGGAGAAGGAGGCGGAGTGCTCGCGATAGAACGTGTTGTTGAGCTGGATGAGCGATGAGGCGAAATCGCGGTTCACGGCGCGGAACTCCCTCCGTTGGCGGTGCGGAATTAACAGTACGACCATACTACCGTTAACGCCGCAACGGGGACAACCAAGCTACGGGTCATTGCTTTGTTTGGACACATTTCCGCAGCTCATATGCACCCGCAACCGACGGTTGTCAAAAATCTCACTAGAATAGGTGGCATGCTTTTGGCGGTGGCGGATAGATTTTTAACTGTGCAAGGCGCCTTAAGAAGAAAAACGGTCCGGCGGCACGGCTGGCATCACATAGGAGGAACCATGAATGTAGAAACTGCGCAGCGGCTCGCCGACCTTCGTCGCAGCAAGGGTTTTAGCCAAGAAGGGCTGGCACGAAAGCTGGGACTGTCGCGCCAAGCAGTCAGTAAATGGGAGCGCGCGGAGAGCTCGCCCGATACCGAGAACCTGATCTCGCTCGCCAAGCTCTATGGTGTGAGCTTGGACGAGCTGCTCAATCCGAGCGATGAGATTGAGGACGATATCGAGTTTGAGAACGAGGACCGTGCCCGTCAGCGCGAGGCCGAGGCGGCAGATCGCGCCCGTACCCATGAGGCGGCGGCACGTGCCACCGAGGCGGCAACACAGGCGAGTGACGCCGCCGCCAAGGCGGCGCAAGCGGCAAGCTGGAGTGCGCAGGCCGCCAATGCCGCTACGGCGCAGGCGACGAGTGGCAGCGCAGTTGGCTCGACTCCGGTGAAGGGCCCGTTCCAGTCGTTCCCGTATTGGGCCGTGTGCTGGCTGCTGTTCTTTTTGCTGATGTTCCTGTTTGGTGCCGGCCCCTTTGCCGCACTGATCTTCTTTACGATTCCCATCTATCACTGGGTGGCGCGTGCGCTCGATGGCGATTGGGCGCGCGGGGATATTCAGGTTGGTTCGGCGTCGGTGGCGGTCAAGGCCCAGGGGAAGGATACTTCTGCGGAATCTGATGCTGACGTGGCTACCGCGACTACCGCTGAGCCGATTGCCAAAGAGAGTGATGAATGATGAAGCTTTCGCATGAATCCAAGGTACGCTTGGGCGTTGGCATCGGAGCGTTTGTGCTCATCATCGGGCTTGTCTTTGGCACTTCGCGGCTATTGGCTCATTCCGATATGGTGCGTACGACCGGTATTCTATCTGGCCATTTGTCTGATTTTGACGATATGTTTGACGAGGACGATTCCTTGAATAGCGGTAACTATTCTGCTCGGCCTCAGCAGCTTTCGAGCACGACTTTTGATGCCGATGAGTTCCGCTACCTCGATTTCGATATCGCTGCGGCTACGGTGGACGTCAAGGTTGTTGATGGCAACAAGGCTCGCGTTATCGAGCGGGGACGCGTTGCCAATGGTATGGATGCCTCCAAGGCCGCGACGCAGAACATCGCATCCGTCGAGGACTCGACGCTCAAGGTTTCTCAGTTTGGAAGTGATGACGGTAAGGCAATTGACCGCTCGGTTACGGTTGAGCTGCCGCGCCGTGTTGCCGAACATCTGAAGGGAGTCAACGCGCACGTGGGCTCGGGCGATCTGCAGATTGCCGGTGTCACCTGTGATGGTTTCGACCTTTTCCTGGGTGCGGGAGATGTAGAGTTTGCGGGCAGCGTGACTGATGCGCTTAGTGCAGAGGTCGGGTCGGGCGATGTAACGTTCGAGCTCTACCAGGCCCCCGCGAAGTCGATGGACGTGAGTGTGGGCTCGGGCGATGTGGAGATGACGGTTCCGAACTCTACGGGCTTTAAGGCGAGCCTCACCTTGGGCAGCGGCGACTTCGAGAGCGATTTCCTTCCGCTTGGCTACGACGGCGAGACCATTTTGAATCTTGAATTCGATAACGGGGATAAGTCTGCTGTGTATAGTTTTGAAGTCGATTCGGGCGACATGTCGTTTGATTCGGAGTAGTGGGGCAGACGAAAGCCTAGGCGAAGATATAGACGCGCTGTTTGATGAAGGCGCCGAAGCCGAGATCGGCTTCGGCGCCTTTGCCCTTACAATGGGGGCATGGAACAGATTATCTTGAACATACTCGAGGCTCTGCGTCGCGGCGAGACCGTGGACGACAAAGCGCTCGTCAAACTGATACATGCCGAGGCGCGCCGTGAGGGTGCCGACAAACGCGATTTGGCCAAGCGCCGTCTGCTGCCGTTCTACCAGCGGGTTAAACGTGAGGAGCCGGCTCGGTGGGCTGCGTGGAATGTCGATTCCGATCTGGAGCGTCAACTGCTGCAGGTGCTGCGTATGAAGCCGCGCCGAACGGCCTCGGGCGTGGCGACCATTACCGTCATCACCAAGCCCTGGCCATGCTCGGGCGATTGCCTGTTTTGCCCCAACGATCTGCGCATGCCCAAGAGCTATCTGCACGCCGAGCCGGCATGCGCCCGTGCGGAGCAAAATTGCTTTGACCCGTATCTGCAGGTGAGCGCCCGTTTGACGGCGCTTTCGCAGATGGGGCATGCGACCGATAAGATTGAGCTCATTGTGCTCGGCGGTACCTGGAGCGACTATCCGCAAGGGTATCAGACGTGGTTTATGTCGGAGCTCTTCCGTGCACTCAATGATGATGCGGTGGCGGGCGTGGCGGCCAACCCCATGTTGGCGCGTCCGGGCATCAGCCGTGCCGAGTCGGGGCGCCTGCTCGATGACGCTCCCGCCGATGCCCTGCCGCCTGTGGTAGCAGAACGCCGCGAGCGCTATCGGGCCGCCGGCATTGCGACAGACGAGGTCGAGCTTGCTGCCGGCGTTGCCGACGAGCAGGAGCGTGTGGATGCTGCCGTGGGCGGCTATAACCGCGCGGTGCGTCGGCTGTACGGCCCTGGTACGCCGTGGGGCGAGGTTGCCGAGTGGCAAACGGCAACGATGGAGGAGCTTGAGCGTCAGCAGCGCATCAACGAGACGGCGAAGCATCGCGTGGTGGGGCTCGTTATCGAGACGCGCCCCGATGCCGTAACGCCGCAGGCGCTTACGCTCATCCGCCGCCTGGGCTGCACCAAGATCCAGATGGGTATTCAGAGTCTCGACCAACATTTGCTCGATATCAACGAGCGTCGCATTTCGGTGGCTCGGATCGAGCAGGCGTTTTCGCTTGCGCGCCTGTTTGGCTTTAAGATCCATGCGCATTTTATGCTCAACTTGCTGGGCGCCACACCCGAGGGGGACAAGCGCGACTACGAGCACTTTATGACTGAGGGGGCCTTTATGCCCGACGAGGTCAAGGTCTACCCGTGTGCGCTCATCGAGGGCTCGCGTCTGGTGGGCTGCTACGAGCGCGGCGAGTGGCGCCCCTATACCGAGGAAGAACTGCTCGATGTGTTAGCCGACGACATCGTGGTGACGCCGGCGTTCTGCCGTATCAGTCGCATGATCCGCGATTTTAGTTCCGATGACATCATGGTGGGCAACAAGAAGCCCAACCTGCGTCAGCTCGTTGAGAACCGCCTGGCTGCTCGGGGTGACGGTGCGACGGTGCGTGAGATTCGCTATCGCGAGATCAGTACCGCGGGTGCCGACCTGGATGAACTGTCTCTTGATGAGGTCGCTTACGAGACGCCGGTGACGCGTGAACGCTTTTTGCAGTGGGTGACGCCCGAAGGCAAGATCGCTGGCTTTTTGCGCCTGTCGCTGCCCGTTCGCGCTTTTGTTGCCGCGCATGCGGACGAGTTGCCGACGACGCCGGACGAGGCGATGATTCGCGAGGTGCACGTGTATGGCATGGCGGCACGCGTGGGTGACCAGGGCCAGGCGGCGCAGCATCACGGGTTGGGGCGTTTGCTCGTAGAGCGTGCGTGCGAGATTGCCCGGGATGCCGGCTATGCGCGCATCAACGTGATCAGCGCGATTGGTACGCGCGAGTACTATCGCCATCTTGGATTTTATGACCATGGCCTTTATCTGCAAAAGGAGCTCTAGATGAACAAGCCGAGTGTTTCTGCCGGCGTCGTTGCCGGCGTTGCTCTGGGAGCCGCGGCGCTTGGTGCGGCCGCTGTCGCTGTTCGTGTTGCCTGTCTGCAGGTTGCGCGAACCTGCAATGGGTTGGCGCGTGTGAAGCGCGTGCACGACGAGGGCGGCGACGAAGTCCGCGTATTGGTGCAAGGCGGCGTCTACCAAAGCGCGAGTTACGTTGGCGAGCGTTGGGCTGAGCCCGTCTTTGTGTACTATCGTGCGTTTGACGACGTGTTTGAGGCCGAGGGTGCAATGCACGACGCTTATGGTCACGGCATCGACCGTATGCTCATGCTGGGTGGCGGCGGGTTTGCCTATCCCAAGTTTGCGCTGATGTCGCACGAGGGCTTGCGCATGGACGTTATCGAGTATGACGGAGAGATTACGCGCCTGGCGCGCCGTTGGTTCTATCTGGACGAGCTGGAGCGCACGGTGGGCGACCGCTTGCGGGTGATTACTGCTGAGGCTCGCTCGTATCTGGGTGTGACGAGTGTGGGTCATCGTCGCTACGACGTGGTCGTGAGCGATTGCTTTGGCGGTGCCGAGCCCGTACGCGAGCTGGCGACCGTTGAGGCGTTGCGTCTAGTGCGGGGCAGCCTGAATGCCGGCGGCATCTACGTGGCCAATATCGTGAGCGCAAGCGAGGGGAGCGATGTGACGTTCCTGCGCGATTGCGCTGCCACGGCACTCGAGGTATTCGCCCACGCCTGGGTGGTCCCATGTGGCGATGCGGAGTTCGGCGGCGAGGAAAACTACCTGCTCATCGCCAGCGACGGCAACTACGCCTTTGCCGAAGCCGTGCCCTTCGACACCGACTTCCTCGGCACCGTCCTTCACGACAAATAAGTCTCCTCGTCCCAAAAAGACTGGTCTTAGGCGTGGTCGCGCCAGCCGAGAACGCGCTGCTTCATGCCTTCGATGTCGAGCACGCCTTCGGCAAAGCCCTTGCGCACGAGCTCTTCGGGAACAAACTCGTCGTAGCGGTCAAAGTAAGGCACCTCGCCGGGATAGACGAGGTCGATGGGGTCGAAGTCTTTCTCGGCTTCGGCGGCGAGCACTTCAAAGAACGTCTCCTCGTCGGCCTTCATCTTAAACTGCATAAAGTACGGGCGTGACGGGTCGAGTCCGCGAAGGCCCAGCTCCGCGGCACATTTAATCTTGAGCATGCGCTCGAGCGCCAAAAAGGCGTAGCTTCCCAACCAGGGGAAGAGCACCCAGGTGTCGCCGCCCAGGTTAATGAGCGGCTTGGTTCCCGCGCCCGAAATCTCGGCGGTATGACGAGCCTGCGCAAGGCGGGCCCGTGCGTTACCCATAAGGTACGGATATGCTGCGTGCTCGTTGAGCGCCTTGCGCATGCGCTCGAGTACGTGTGTATTGATATCACCGGGGCAGTCGCCAAAGTAGGCCGGCACCCGGCCCTTGACCTGCGTGGCAAAGACGGTGTGGCGCTTCCAGTCCACTTCCTCGACAATCCAGCAGTGTCCGGCGATGGCGATGCGCTCACCGGGCGGTGGCGGATTGACGATCGTGCCCAACTCGGCCGACTCACTGCGAACGGTGAACTCCTCGTTTTCCTGGAACACAGCGTAGAACTTAAAGTTGTTAATGATGCGCTCGCCCGCGAGGCCCACGATGAGTCCGCCGCCCTCGGTGACTTGGATATGGTCGATCTTGATGAGGTGGCGCAGCAGTACGCGATAGTCATCGGCCGAGATGCGATGGAAATAGCTAAGCGTGAGCACACGCTGGGCAAGCTCTGCCGGCGTGAGCTCTCCGGTGCTGGCAAGCGTCGACATAGTCTGGTGGTAGAGCAGGCTGTAGGGGAGTCGATCGAGCTCGGGCGGCTCGACCCACTTTTCCTCGCGATAGAGTTGTACGAGCGCGATGCCCTGCAAGAGCTTCCACGGAATGGTCTCGGGCATCATCGTGCGCGGCTCGGGCTCTTCCTCGCGCATGACAAACCACATCTCGGGCGGAAGATCGCGGCGCCCCGTGCGGCCCATTCGCTGCAAAAAGGAGCTGACGGTAAACGGCGCATCGATCTGAAACGCACGCTCCAGACGGCCGATATCGATACCGAGTTCCAGCGTAGAGGTGGTAACGGTCGTCTGTGCCTGTTCCTCGTCGCGCATAAGCTCTTCTGCCGTCTCACGCAACGATGCCGAAAGATTGCCGTGATGGATGAGGAAACGGTCGGGCTCGTGTCGACTTTCGCAGTAGCTACGCAGCATGGAGCATACGGCCTCCGCCTCTTCGCGCGAGTTGGCAAAGACCAGGCACTTGCGGCCGCGGGTGTGTTCGAAGATATAGCCCATGCCGGGGTCGGCGTTGTCTGGTGCTGTGTCGGTGGGGTTGAGTAATGCCTGTTCGGGTGCTCGGGGAATGTCGACTTCGCCCTCGGGGGCCGAGGAAGCGCGACTGTCCTTGGGGGCAGCCTTGCCCCGTGCCTGCTCGCGACGTTGGCGGCGTTCCTCCTGTGTGAGTTGTCCGCTATGGCGCATGTCTTGGGTGCTGACGGGCAGTGCCGCGGGTGCCGCTGCCTCAATGCGCTCGCATGCAAGCACTTCGGCCTCTTGAGGACCCATGCTCTTGAATCCCCGCTGCTGCGCCTGGGGACCCGAGTTGTAGAAGTGCTCCATGTAGATACGCCACACGCGGCGCGGTTCCTCAAAACGAGGTATAACGCAGTCGCGTCCCGTTC
>DAWCEJ010000399.1:0-8191 GCA_052274955.1 Collinsella sp. | reverse complement strand
GCAGCCTCCAGCGCGTCGATGTCCTTGAGCTTGCGCTCCATGACGTTGGTGCGCGTGGTAATGATGCCCTCGACCGTTTTGCCCGCGGTCTCGATCTGCTGCTGGGCGCGGCGCAGCGCCGCCTGATAGCGCGGCAGCTCGGCCTTGACGGCGGAGAGCACGCGCAGTACGTCGTCGGTACGTTTTTGCAGCCTAAACGTCTGGTAGCTCATCTGCAGGCTGTTGAGAATGGCGGCCATGGTGCTGGGACCGGCTACGTTGACGTGATAGTCGCGGCCCAGGGTCTCGATAAGCCCGGGGCGGCTGACGATCTCGGCGTACAGCCCCTCAAACGGCACGAACATGATGCCAAAGTTGGTCGTTGCCGGCACACTCAGGTACTTTTCGCAGATGTCCTTGGCCTCGCGTTTCACCATCATATCGAGCGTCTTGCGCGCTGCGGCGACGGCCTCAGCGTCACCAGAC
The DNA here is from genome assembly GCA_052274955.1 of Collinsella sp. GTDB lineage: Bacteria > Actinomycetota > Coriobacteriia > Coriobacteriales > Coriobacteriaceae > Collinsella. The sequence goes on along the minus strand of DAWCEJ010000399.1, from coordinate 7,726 downwards.
TCCTGGGCGTCGAGCAGATGCTCGTACGCGTCGCCCGGAAACTTGGAGTCAATCGGCAGCAGCACGGGGTCGCCCTCGTCCACCGGCAGCCTGACAGCAAACTCAACGCGTTCCGAGGCGCCGGGCTTGGTGGCGACGTTTTCCATATACTGATCGGGCGTGAGGATGTCCGCCAGGATTGCACCCAGCTGCACCTCGCCCAAAATGCCACGCGCCTTGACATTGCCCAGCACGCGCTTAAGGTCGCCCACGCCGGTGGCGATAGACTGCATGTCGCCCAGGCCCTTGTACACGGCCTCGAGCTGGTCGCTCACCTGCTTAAACGATGCCGACAGTCGGTCGTTGAGCATGCGAGAGAGCTTCTCGTCCACCGTCGCACGCATTTGGTCGAGCTGCACGTTGTTGTCTTTGCGGATGGCGCCCAGCTGAGCATCGACCGTCTCGCGCACCTTGTCCAGGCGATGCTCGATGCCTTCGCGGTTGGCGCCAAGCTGTTGGGCCGTCTCGCGGCGCAGGTCATCCATACGGTCGCCGGCCTGCGAGAACTCGCGCGCAATGGTCAGGTAGCGTTGCTGCTCTACGGCGGCGTCGGTCGTCTGCTGCTGCGCGATGGCATTTGCCGTGCGGCGGGTTTCGGCCAACGCGACGTTCAGGGTGTCGAGCGTGCTGTTGGCCTGCTCGAGCGCTGCCAGCGTTTCCGCGCTACTGTCGCCACGCTCCCGCAGCTCGGCACGCAGGCTCTTGAGCTGGAGGGCGCAAGCCACAGCAACCCCCACCGCCACCAAGGCGATCACAACAAGCACAATATCAATAGCAGACATAAACTCCGCCCAACAAACCCAATCGAGCACCAATCAAAACCGCGATCAATCTTACCCCGCCATACGCACCGGGCGCCCGGCCCCTTCTTGGGCGCCCCTCTCCTCTGCATATTCCATAATGCGGCGCGCCGTCTCCCTGCTCACCTTTGAGTCATCACCGGCTAAATATGCGTACACGTTTCCCTTATTCAGATTCAAATCGCGGCAGAGACCGTAGCGCGTTACACCCGATTCCTCTAGCGCTCCCAACGTTCTTTTTCGCATCAGGGCGTTGATTCTTCTGTCCGCCACTGGCTTTTCCTTCACCGCTCTATACGCACGCCAAACGTTGGCATAACGATTAGGAAGTTTGTCCTCGGCGCATAGAGATGCCAGGCTACCCGTTTGGGCGTACAAGGACAAAACGCCTCGGTAACCCTCTTCCATCCACGAACCCTCGGATAAGCCCAGAACGTATTCGGCTTTACCCTGTGCCAAAGCGAGCAAAAACAGGGGCTCCGCCACGCGCGGCGCAACCGTCGTCGCTTGCTTAACCAGTTTTCTAAAACTGAGCGACTGCTGTCCGGATAGCTCTCGGCAATAGCCTTTTAAGAATCCCTCAAAGGTCAGATTCAACCGCGCACCTCCGTTCATTTGCTATTATTATTTATCTTCAATAATACTATTTAGTCGCACGACATGACCCGCAAGATGCAAGGATTCCACTCGTAGCGATAATCCTTGCATCCAAGAAGACCAATGGTGGCGAACGTCAGTCTTCCCAACCGACCTGGATGGTTGTTATGACGTCACCTAGGCGCTGGCCGAGGGCTGACAGATGTTGGAGCACCTCGTTGGGCGATGCGCCGTTGAGGATGCACGTGAGGGCATACGACGCCAGAAAGATGGCCGCAAGCCCCAACGGGATGAGCACGATCATCGCCAATGTGCGCAGGCGCTGGCCCAAACGGCGGCGGCGCGCGCGGCGTTTGTCGAACGCGAGCTCCTGCGCATATGAATCTTGCTGTACGGAATAGGCCTCTGGCGCCGATTCACACCCGGGCACAGCTGCAGGTACAGCAGCGGGCACGACATTTTGCGCAAAGGGCTGGGCTGCCGCCCCTTGCATTTGCATCTCCATGAGTCGTTGCTGCTGACGCAGCATGCGCTCAGCTTGCTGCTGCGGAGTCTCAAGAAACAGATCCATGCTGGCCTCCAAAATCGGAGCATTCGACGCTTACGACCAGCATCCCGCACCGCCATGACCGCGACAACGCAATCGCCGGCAATAGCCACAAAGTTTCTTTTGCTCAAAAGCCGTCGAAAAGCTCAACAACTCCCCTACCAGCACTTTCTCTGAGCTTTTTTCGCCAGCAATCTTTTGGCCTTCCACTCTTACGCCAACTGACCAAAATCTAACCAAAAACTTGACGAAAAATGTGAAGACAGGGACCCCACACAAAAACGTGCCGCCCCAAAAGGGGCGGCACACAAACCAATCTATTAGTCAAAACTCGCTGGCAAGCTCGCGCCGTCAGACCCGCGGCGTATGCCTTTGCCTCGCGCGACCCTGCGAAGCCGTGAGCGAGAGGGAAAGGGATGCGCCGCGGGTCTGACGCCCGGAGCGGTAAAGCCAGCAGTTGCCCCGCGCTCCGCAGTCGGTGAAAGCAGATTACATGCCCGCGAGACCTCGAGCTGCGGTGGCACACATAAACGCCAGGACTAGGATCACGAGCGAACCCGCGATGTCGACTAGCACGCCCATTGCACGACGCTCAAACAACCAGCTCTCAAAGTGCGGGGCGACGTTGCGCCAAACACGCCACAGCAAGATGCCCATACCGATGACGCCTGGGATATTGAGCAGTAGGATCTCGGAGCACAAAAGACCGATCAGGTTGCCGGCGGCAAAACCAGCGTCGCCCTCGCAGTATTTGCGATAAATCATGTACAACATGTACGCCACAAACGGCTGCAGGCACGCAGAGATAAACGTAACCACCATCGAGGGGTCCTGAGAAAAGACATCGGTGAGTTTATCGACACTCGTGGCATCTTTCGAAGCCAAGAACAAGCCAATGACCACCACGGGCACCACGCCCAAGATAACCTCGACCAGAGTAAACAACTTAGCAGTCAGATCCTCGCTAGCCGTATTGAGGTGAGGCGCCCACTCAGGATGAGCATGCGCGCCAACCTTCTTGTCCTTCTCGACACGATCGACCTTTTTACCCTCGGCAACCCGACGACCAGGATCCTTGCGAGTTCCCGCCGCAGCAACCCGAGCCCGAGACTTCTTACCCATACAAAAACACCCCATCAGGTAGTAGATAAACTAAAAGTCGCCACCCAGTGTACCCCACCCATGAACGGTGCCGTCCCAACCAGTCCCCATACAAAAACGTGCCGCCCCAAAAGGGGCGGCACACAAACTTTTTTATCAGCTTTTCTGTATCGAGCACGCGACGACCCAAAGCGGGCCGGGAGGGCCGGACTACCTTCCCTCAACGCGACCCTGCGAAGCCGTGAGCGAGGAGGGAAGGTAGTCCGGCCCTCCCGGCCCAGCTCACGCAAGCGCCACGCGCTAGTAGTTCACCACCTGCTCCTCAAAGTACGCCTTGGGGTGGTTACACACCGGGCACACCTCAGGCGCCTCGGCACCCACATGCAGATGCCCGCAGTTCAGGCACTTCCACACCTTTACGCCCTCGCGCTCAAACACCTCGCCCGACTCGATGCGCTCGACGAGCTTGTTGTAGCGCTCCTCGTGCGCCTTCTCGACGGCGGCGACACCACGGAACTTCGCGGCGATCTCGGCAAAGCCCTCCTCCTCGGCGGTCTTGGCAAACTCGTCGTACATCGTGGTCCACTCATAGTTCTCGCCCGCCGCGGCATCACGCAGGTTGTCCAGAGTGTCGGGGACGGCGCCGTCGTGCAGATACTTAAACCAGAGCTTGGCATGCTCGGACTCGTTGCCCGCCGTCTCGGCAAAGATATTCGAGATCTGAACGTAGCCGTCCTTTTTGGCCTTGGATGCATAGTAGCGATACTTGGTGTGTGCCTGGGACTCACCGGCAAAAGCAGTCTCGAGGTTCTTCTTGGTCTGAGAGTTCTCAAAATCCATAGGTGTACTTCCCTTCAACACGTGCCGCCCATAGGCTTTGAGCGACCTTGTCTTTAGGATGCCCTCAAGCCGCGAATTTAAACCTTACAATCCCGTTCTTCAGATTTGAGCGGGCTACACACTCAACCAGCAATCGCCCTCGGCTCGGCAAAAGCCCTCGCGCTCCAGGTCAGCTAGAATGCCCGCGATCAAGTCGCACTCGACCGGCCCGCGACCGGCTGCCGCTTCCATCTCGTTAACGCCCACCACGGCATCAGCAAGCGTAATCCCCGCCGGCTGCCCATCGCGCGCTGCCAACAACATACGCACGATATGCGCGCGCTTTTGGCGGCGCGAGCCCTCAAACTTGGATTGACGGCTATAGCCCGCCGAGCGCCTGGACGGATTGGGCAACGTCTTTTTTAGATATGCGCCGTAATCCAGCAACGCGTAATACCACGCGCGCGGCGTGTCGGCATCATCGAGCGGCACGGCAAAGGGAGCGATCTCGTCGGTCGCCGCACCGGGGACCGCCGGACAGGCCGCCTGAATCAGCGGCACCAGCTCGCGGTCGGGAACAGCCGGTACATCGGGAAAGAAGTGATGCAGAAAGACCGTGCGCACGTTGGTCTCCAGATACACGCCTGGAAGGTCAAACGCAAACGACCGGATACCTTGCGCCGTTGCCGGGCCAATACCAGGCAGAGCGACCAAGTCACGCGTCTCACGCGGAAACTCACCGTCCCAGTCCTCCACAACGCGCTGAGCGGCCTTGTGGAGCGCCAGAGCGCGTCGGTTGTAGCCCATGCCCTGCCAAGCGTCCAAAACATCGGAAGGCGCGGCTTGGGCAAGCGCCTGCACGGTCGGAAAGCGATCGAGCCACGCCGGCATACGCGTCTCCACGCGCGGCACCTGTGTTTGCTGCAGCATGACCTCGGAAAGCCAAATGACGTACGGATCGCGCGTGCGGCGCCACGGAAGGTCGCGATAACGCAGGACCCCTTCCGAACGAATCATCGAACGAAAGGGGTCCTGAATCATATCTATGCTCCTTATGCGGCGCTATTCCTCCCGGCAAGCGTACGCGCAGGCAGCGTACTCGGGAAACGCATCGCGATCGGCGAACTTGGGATCGACAGCCGGAAACTGGCGATGGGCGACGATATCGCCGAGCGAAACGGAATCGAGGTAGTCGCGCATCAACGCCTGGGCTCCGGCCCACAGGGGATGATAGCAGCACGCGCCCATGCGCGCACAGTCACCATCGGGGGCGGTGCAGTCGTTCATAACCATAGGGCCCTGAACGGCCTCGACGACCTGGCGGATAGTGACGTCGTCCGGACTGACCTTGAGACGCATGCCACCGTGGACGCCACGCAGGCTCTCCACAATACCGGCCTGGACCAAACCATGCTGAATCGAACGGGCAAACGAATACGGGACATTGACCTCTTCGGCAGCGGTGCGAACAGAAAGCAAACGCTCCGGATCCTCGGCAAGCATCGCCAACATGCGCAGGGCATAATCAGTCTTCCTCGATATGTCCATTTTTCCCCTTCCAAGGAATACGAACAGCTCGAACGAGCTCCGGGGCCGAGCTTGTGTCGAGACACCAATGACCGCTAGGACATCCAAATGGTAAATCGGATATCCACTGAATGCCGCGCTTGGAGCGAAATGCATCAGATACGGCCTACAGTGCAGTTTAGTATAACCTAACCCCCCCGTCTCGTTGAACGGGTGTTGCGCAACAAACCTCTTGTTTAAACAGATATACTTATTTGCTTTTCCTTGTGCCTCGAGGGCGTGGGGATTCCGATCAAAGAAGCGTCAGAGTGATCATTCCGACACATTGGTCTATTAAACGCAAAAAACCACGTCCGAAGACGTGGCTTTAATTGCGTTGGCGGGAAGTACGGGGCTCGAACCCGCGACCTCCGACGTGACAGGCCGGCGCTCTAACCAAACTGAGCTAACTCCCCAGGCAGGCGTTCGCGTTTGTTTCCGCTCGCGTGCGCTGCGGGGATTAGTATACACAGAAGTCTGTCCGGCACGCAACAACTTTTTTGAAAAAATTTTTCGGGCCTGTCCGGGAGGGTCTCCGGGGCCGAGGGCGGGGGTTAAGTTTGCTGCTCTACAGTCCTGCGCAAGACGGAAAGCACATTAAGTGCTTTCCTTTGCGTGCGGAACTCGCGACAAACTTAACCCCCGCCCTCGGCCCCGGAGACCCTCCCTGCCGTCACTTTGTTCGAGCTGTTGTTGTTCCTCGCCGCTTCCGCGGCTCGGCGGCCCCGTGCTCCTCGGCGGGGTTGTCTGATGGTTATTGTTGGACTTCGGCCTTTGGCTGAAAAAGAAACGGGGGACGCGTTGTGCATCCCCCGTTTTTGTTGCGGTTAGTCCAAGTCAATAAACTTGGTGCTTAGGATCTTGCCGTCTTTGACGAGCATTCTGGCCATGGTGGGGCCTCGGGTGCCTCTGGGGTAGCTGGCGCTGCCCGGGTTGAGGACCAAGCAGCGGCCCACTTGGGCTTCTTTGGTTACGTGGGTGTGGCCGTTGATGGCCACGTCTACGGATCCCACGGGCAGGTCTTCGCGATAGTGGGCTACGGCGAATTTGAGGCCTTCGTAGGTAAAGAGGGCTAAGCGGTCCACGTCGGGGCCGTAGTCGCGGTAGTAATCGTTGTTGCCCAATACGGCCCGCACGGGGGCGATGGTGCATAGGTGCTCGTAGTCCATCTCGGATGTGAGGTCACCGGCATGGATGATCAGATCTGCACCCTCAAGCTCATCCAAGAGCGCAGGCGATAAATAGCCGTGGGTGTCCGAGATGATGTCGATGCGCTTGGCGCTTGCGCTGTTCATGGGATCCCTTCCGCAAAAAACGATTCGGCAGATACATACAAAAAAGGCCCCACGGCTCCGCAGACGATGGGTCTACAGGGCTGCGGGGCCAGTGTGCTAGAGACTCAGGGCCTTCTTAAGCGGCACGACGCGGCGGCGCGAAACCGGCACGCGTTCGTCGACGCCCGTAATGCCCAGCTGGATGGCGCCCGAGGGCACCGTCTCGACATCCGTGACGCACGCCAAGTTGACGATATAGCGGCGGTGAACACGGAAGAAGCCAAAATCGCAGAGCTTGGCCTCAAACTGCGCCAGCGAGGTCGTCGACAAAAAGCGATCATCGACGGTATAGATGCAGGAGTAATCGTCCTTGGCCATGATAAAGCGAATGTCGTCCACGGGAATGAGCACCTTGCGGCCGCCCTTTTCCACCGGGATACGCTCGATGGTCACCTTGCTGTCCGTAACCGGCTTGGCGCGTTGCATGACCTTCTCGATCGCGCGATCCAAGCGAGCTTCCTCGACCGGCTTCATCAGATAATCGACGGCATCCACGTCGAATGCCTCGACCGCATGGTCACTATACGCAGTCACAAACACGATCGCCGGCGGATTTTTGAGCTTATGCAGCGCCTCGGCAAGTTGCAGGCCCGAGGCACCGGGCATCGAGATATCGAGAAACACGACATCCACGCGACTTTCCATAAGCATCTCGATGGCGGAGCGGACGCTCGACGCCTCCGTGATCGTGCCGATCTTGCCCGTTTGCTCGAGCAGGAAGCGAAGCTCCGAGCGAGCCGGCGCCTCATCATCCACAATCATCGCACGCAGCATAGGGATAAAACCTTTCGTCAACTAACTACGCCGGGCATCCGTCGCATGACGTTGAGCCCGTAGCACTTTATTTTACTCTTGAATGTCAAAGATACTCTCTGACAAATCAAGATGCAGGAGCACTTTGGTGCCTGTCTCTTATACACATC
>DAWCEJ010000398.1:0-2859 GCA_052274955.1 Collinsella sp. | reverse complement strand
GGTTCGATGCCGCAGATGCACTCGAAGCAGCCGCAGGAGGTCATCGGGTCCTCGAGCAGGGAGTACAGCGTGACATGCTCCAGCGCGCCGTGGGAGTACTCGGCGACAGCCTCGTCAACGTCTTCGTAGCGGCCGGTGCGCTCGTCAATGCAGCGCTCCTTGGTGACGACCTGGCACGGACCCTGCGGGTCGAGCTCGTTGGTTGCCTTCGCGTCCAGCCACGACACAGCGCCGCAGAGGCCGAGACGTTCAGGGGTGACGATGCACACGTGGCTCGGGGAGAACGCCTGGCACATGATGCAGGAATAGAAGACAGGCACGGATTCGTCGGTCATGGACTTCAGGCGCTCGTCGCGCTTGTCGAAGATCTCGTTCGCGTGCTTGCGGAGCTCTGCGTTGGCCTCGTCGCCGACAACGATCTTGACCTGGCACTTATCGACAACGGTGTCGAACTCGGACTTGATCTTGGCGTACAGGACCTCGCCGATGTGCTTGAACTTGAAGCCTGCCTCGTAGTCAGCCTTGCTGATACGGATACGGATCATGTCGCGCTGACCGGTGTGCATAACGCCTTCCACGCAGTTGAGGAACTGATGGATCTTACGCTCGAAGACGGGCTCGAAGTCGGGCTGCATGGACTTGCCGGCAACCTCGACCGTGTAGCTCAGAGAAATCTTGGAGCCAGCCGGGAACTCGTCGATCTCGGGGCCGACGACCTCGATCTTGTGGTCCTCAACCTCGGAAGCTTCCTTGGTGGAAACGAGCTCGAAGCAGTCCTTGCGGGAGCCGTCGACTTCGATCTGCATATCGCCCTTACGGATGATTTCGCCTTCGAATGCGGAGGAGAAGGAGACGGGGATGTCGATCTTCGTGATCTTCAGCTTGATGCCGCGCGCTTCGATGGAGGTGTCGATCCAGTCCTTGGTATCATCATAGATGATGAGGGACTTCGGAACTGCCCACATATCGTCGTGGTCGTTGGTGATGACCGGGAAGCCGAGCTTGATGGCGCCGGCGCCGCAGGCGACGGTGATGTCGGGAACGGGCTTATAGGCGTTGACAAACGCGTTGATGCGGTCGAAGGTGTACTTGTGGAAGCCGTCGCAGTCGCCGGGCTGGACGTTGCCGAAGATCATGGCAGCGCGGACGACGAGGGAGATGACGTGGCCCACAGACCAGATCTCTTCGCCGACGGGGACGACACGAACGGGGAAGCCCATGGAAAGGCCTGCCTCAACAGCCTGCTCGATGATGCCGCCGATCAGGAAGACGAAGATACCGCGGGACTGATAGCCCTTGATGGTCTCAATCGCTTCTTCGGTGGAGGGAGCCGGCCCGATGATGACGACGAAGCCGGGGATGTCGCCGGTGACCAGAGGAACACCGAGCTCACGGACTTCCGCGTCGACGAAGTGGCCGTGATATGCGGTGCCTTCATACGGAGCGTCGGTCTTGACATACTTGCAGGCCTCGATCATTTCAGCGGCGATGGCGGTAGCAACGCCGGACTGGAAGATGGAGTTGGTGCGCGGCTCGCGGAGCATCATGGCCTTCACGTCGGCCAGGGTGTCCTGCAGTTCGCCGACGGTGGTGACCTTCTTGCCGATGTAGGCATAGATACATGCCAGGCAGTAAGCGGTCGAGGGCATGGCCAAGGGAGCGTCGCGGCCGACTTCAGCAGCAATCTTGTTAACTTCTTCTTCGGCCTTGGCGAACATCTGGTCAGAGCCGTTGAAGACGCGTTCAAACAATGTCTTCATTGTTGTTATTCATTCCTTTCAGATTCATTCTTGGTCGATTCTTGCCTTGATGGCGCGGATTTCTTCCAGCGCCTGCGGGCTGCAATCGTAGGGAGAAAGGCCTTTGCGGTCGGCGTCGATGACGTCGGAGTTGTAGCTGATAAAGCCGAGCAGGTCGTCCGCCGGAATGCGGCTGCGGATGAACGCACGGTCGGAGTCGTCGCGGATTTTGTTGGCCACAACGCGCACCTTGGTGATGCCGATGTCCTTTGCAAGGGACTTGATGCGCTCGTAGGTCTGCACGCTTCTTGCGCCGGGCTCGATGACGACGATGAACTGATCCATCATGCTCGCCGTGCCGCGGCCGAGGTGCTCGAGACCTGCCTCCATGTCCATGATGACCACATCGTCCTTGCGGAAGACGAGGTTGGACAAAATCGCCTTGAGCATCACGTGCTCGGGGCAGACGCAGCCGGTTCCGCCGGTATCGACCGTACCCATGACGAGAAGCTTGACACCGTTGATATCCTTGGCGAGCTTTTCGGGGAGGTCGGAGACCTCGGGGTTGAGCTTATAGAAGCTGTTCTGGTCGTTTGCGCCGGTGCGCTCCTTGGCGAGCTGCTTCATTTTGGAGACCGGGACGATGGCATTGACCTCTTCTTCCGTCAGGCCGAGCGCAAGACCCAAATTTGCATCCGGGTCAACGTCGGCGGCGAGAACGGTTCTGCCTTCGTCGGCGTAAAGCCTTGCCAGTGTGGACGAGAGCGTGGTCTTGCCGACGCCGCCCTTGCCGGTAATCGCTACTTTCATATGTTAAAGACCTTCTAAACTCTAAAATGTATCAGATGCCCAGAGCCGCACGCTTGGCTTCGATGGACTCAATCATGCGGTCGCCCAGCTTCTCGATATCCTTTTCGACAACGAAGTGCGCCTCGACCCACTCCTGGCAGCCGCCTTCGGTACCCTGGAGAAGTGCGGTGATTTCGCTCGAGCCCTTGGAGTACGGGTCGACGCCGAGGTAGGTCTCGATGCCGGTCGCCACGACGTAGTTGCCGATGGAGACGGCTTTTTCAGACATCCATTCCGGTGCGCAGCCGCAGAGCGGAATCTGAGAAATGTT
>DAWCEJ010000397.1:0-4870 GCA_052274955.1 Collinsella sp. | reverse complement strand
CGCAGCCGCCGCAAGGTTGACATTACGCAGATCACCTTCCCGTTTAAGCCGGGAGACTACGTGGTGCACGCCACCCACGGCATCGCGCTCTTTAGCGAGATCGCGCGCCAGGAAGTGGGTGGCAAGGAGCGCGACTACTTTTTGCTGGAATATGCCGACGGCGACAAGCTCTACGTGCCGCTCGAGCAGGTCGACCGCATCACGCGCTATGTTGGCCCCGACGGCGACAAGCCGCGCCTGACCAGGCTCAACACTGCCGACTGGACGCGTGCCACCAATAAGGCGCGCAAGAACGCCAAAAAGCTGGCGTTTGACCTGGTCGACCTGTATACGCGCCGCTCGTCGATCGCAGGCATCGCCTGCCCGCCCGACACGCCCGAGCAGATCGAGATGGAGGAGAGCTTTCCCTACGACGAGACGCGTGATCAGCTGGAGGCCATCGCCGACATTAAGGCCGACATGGAGGCGCCCAAGCCCATGGACCGCCTGCTGTGCGGCGACGTGGGTTTCGGCAAGACCGAGGTTGCCCTGCGCGCGGCGTTTAAGTGCGTGGACTCCGGACGCCAAGTCATGGTGCTCTGCCCCACGACCATTCTGGCCCAGCAGCACTACGAGACCTTCTTTGAGCGTTTTGCCCCGTTTGGCCTCGAGGTCGAAGTGCTCAGCCGCTTCCGCACCCCGGCGCAGCAGAAGCGCGCGCTCAAGGCGTTTGCCGAGGGCACGATCGATGTGCTCATCGGCACCCACCGCCTGCTTTCGGCCGATGTGAACCCCAAGAACCTGGGCCTGGTGATCATCGACGAGGAGCAGCGCTTTGGCGTGCAGCACAAGGAGCAGCTCAAGAACCTGCGTGAGCAGATTGACGTGCTCACGCTTTCGGCAACGCCGATTCCGCGAACCATGCAGATGGCCACGAGCGGCGTGCGCGACATGAGCCTGATCACCACGCCGCCGACCGGGCGCCGCCCCGTGATCGTGCACGTGGGAGAGTACGACCCCGACGTGGTGAGTGCGGCGATTCGCCTGGAGGTGGGCCGCGGCGGTCAGGTGTACTACGTGTCCAACCGCGTCAAGACCATCGACGACGCCGTGGCGCGCGTGCACGAGGCCGCGCCCGAGGCGCGCGTGGGCGTGGCGCACGGCAAGATGAGCCCGCGCGAGGTCGAGGACGTGATGATCGAGTTCGCGACCAAAAAGATCGACGTGCTCATCGCCACGACCATCGTGGAGAGCGGCATCGACAACGCGACTGCCAACACGCTGATCATCGAGGACTCGCAGCGCCTGGGCCTGGCGCAGCTCTACCAACTCAAGGGCCGTGTTGGACGCTCTGCCACGCAGGCCTATGCGTACTTTATGTTCCCGGGCGAGCTGCCGCTTACCGAGGAGGCCACGGCACGCCTGACCGCACTTTCCGAGTTTCAGGACCTGGGCAGCGGCATGCGTATCGCCATGCGCGACCTGGAGATTCGCGGCGCCGGTTCGCTGATGGGCGCTGAGCAGCACGGCAACCTGTCGAGCGTGGGCTTTGACCTGTTTACGCAGATGCTGGGCCAGGCCGTGGCCGAGGCGCGCGGCGATGACGATGCCGGCGTGGAGGCGGCGAGCGTGGGCATCAACCTGCCGGCCGACTACTTCTTGTCCGAGGAGTACATGCCGGCGGTGGACCAGCGCGTGCTCGTGTACCGCAAGCTCGCGGCGGCTGAGGACCTGGAGAGTGTCGACGAGGTGCAGGAGGAGACCGAGGCCGCGCATGGTGAGCTGCCGCTGGCGGGACTCAACCTGTTCAACCGCGCACGAATTCGCATTCGCGGCGAGCGCCTGGGGCTCGAGAGCGTCACGCTCAGCGGCGGCCGCATCACGTTTTTGGGCGTAGACGTGCCCAAGAAGGTGGCCTTTGAGCTTAAGACCCGCTATGGCGCGGTGAACTTCCCCAAGAGCCGCAAGCTGTCGGTACCCTACAAGGCGGGCGCCGGTGCGGGCAGCGGCCTGGGCCGAGGTCTCGACGCCAACGACGGCACCGGCCCCGTGGCCGCGGCGCTCATGCTGCTGCAGCAGCTGGGCGTCAGCGATGACGACTAATGGGTCGACGCTGCAAACACCCCATTTGGGCAATCTGACCCCATCGAAAGGAAAGCATGTTCGGGTATATCTATAAGAAAGATGCCGCTGCTATCGCGGTCATCCTGGCCTTTTGTCTGCTCGTCGGGTCTTTTTTCGATTACCAAATCTCGAGTGCGCTGTTCAACTCGTCTAGCCTGTTTGGCCGCTTTGTCGAGGCGGCCGGCGAGCTGCCGTTCGAGCTGACGGCGAGCGTCGCGGGCATTATGCTCGTGCGCTCGGCACGTCCCGATTCCAAGGCGAGCAAGTGGCTCGCCGCGCTGGGCGTTCTGATCAACGTAGGCCTGGTCGGCTACGAGATTATCGGATCGCTGCGCGTCGGCGGCAAGCTTATTGCGTTTCAGCTAGTTCTGACGTTTGCATTGGTCATCGCGGCCAACCTCATCGCCTATCGCCTCACGCGCGACATCGACTCCGACGAGCTCACACGCTGGGCGCTGATGGTGCTTGCCGTGTGGGTCGCTCAGGCCATCATCCTCAACGTGATCGTCAAGCCGCTGTGGTCGCGCCCGCGCATGCGCGTGATCGAGGTCACGCCGGGGCTCAATTTTCAGCCGTGGTGGGTGATTGGCAACCCCGACAAGTGGAGCTATATTGCGGCCGGCGTAATCAAGGACGGCTTTAAGTCGTTTGCGAGCGGACACACGGCGCACGCGGCGATCGGGCTTATGCTCGCCGGGCTTCCCGCGGCGGCTTTTACGGAAAAGCCGCCGCGACGCCGCGTGGTCTTTTGGGTCGCTGCCGTGGTCGCGGTGCTCGTCGCCTTTGGCCGTATCGTGATCGGTGCACACTTTTTGACTGACGTGAGCTGCGGCTTTGCCCTGGTGTTGGCACTTGAGTGCCTTGCCGCACGCATTGCCTATCCTCACGGCGTACAATAGCCCCACCTGAATCATCTGGCCGATACCTGGTAAGAGAGGATTGCCATGCTCGCGTTCAACAACGACTATTCCCACGGCGCACATCCGGCGGTGCTGCAGGCGCTCGTCGACACCAACATGGAGCCGCAGCCTGGCTACGGCACCGATGCGCACACCGAGCGTGCCAAGCAGCTGATCCGCGAGGCCTGTCAGGCCCCCGATGCCGACGTGTTTTTGCTGGTGGGCGGCACGCAGACCAACGCGACGGTGATTGACATGCTGCTCGCGCCGTACGAGGGCGTGGTTGCCGCCGAGACCGGCCACGTTGCCTGTCACGAGGCGGGCGCCATCGAGTTTGGCGGCCACAAGGTGCTCACCATCCCTGGCTACGAGGGCAAGATGCACGCCGAGGATCTCGAAAACTATATCCAAGTGTTCTACGAAAACGAGAGCTGCGAGCACATGGTGTTTCCGGGCGCCGTGTACGTGAGCCTGTCGACCGAGTACGGCACGCTGTACTCAAAGGCCGAGCTGGCCGAGATTTATGCGGTGTGCCAGAAGCGCCAGATTCCGCTGTTTGTGGATGGCGCCCGCCTGGCCTATGCGCTGGCGGCCGATGAGCGCGACATTACCCTGCCCGAGCTGGCGCAGCTGTGCGACGTGTTCTACATCGGCGGCACCAAGTGCGGCGCGCTTTGCGGCGAGGCTGTGGTGTTCTGCGGCATGCACGCTCCGGCGCATCCCATTCCGCGTATTAAGCAGCACGGCGCGCTGTTGGCCAAGGGCCGCCTGACGGGTGTGCAGTTTGAGGCGCTCTTTACCGACGGCCTGTATTTTGAGATTGGTCGCCAGGCAATCGAAACCGCGCAGGCGCTTCGTCGCGTGCTGCACGAGCGCGGCTACCAGTTCTTCTTGGAGACGCCTACGAACCAGCAGTTCGTGATTCTGCCCAACGAGGACATGGCCCGCATTCGTGAGCATGCTTCGATCGAGTACTGGGAAAAGTACGACGAGACCCATACGGTGGTGCGCTTTTGCACCAGCTGGGCCACGACGCAGGAGGACATCGACGCGTTGGCGGCTGTCCTGTAGCTTGACGTAATGACGAGGGGCCGCCCTGCGCCTGGGTTTGGCGCAGGGCGGCCTTTGCTTTTGAGGGAGAGGGGTTGTGTGACCGAGATGTCCGAGCCGACGATTCGCCTGGCGACGCCCGATGATGCGCCAGCGCTGCTTGCCATCTATGAGCCGTATGTGCGCCAGACGGCGATTACCTGCGAATACGAGGTGCCGAGCGTTGAGGAGTTCGCCGGGCGCATCGAGCGTACGCTCGAGCGCTATCCGTATCTGGTGATGGAGCTGGACGGGCGTCCGGTGGGCTATGCCTATGTGAGCCCGCTCAACAGCCGCGAGGCATACGACTGGTCGGTCGAGACGTCAATCTACCTGGCGCTCGACGTACGTCACGGCGGCCTGGGCCGCAAACTGCACGATGCACTCAAGCAATGCCTGATCGCGATGGGCATCACCAACATGTGCGCGCTCATCGCCGTGCCGCACGACAAGGACGACGAGTACCTGACGCACAACAGCCAGGACTTCCATGCTCATATGGGGTATCGCCTGGTGGGCGCCTTCGACCGCTGCGCCCAAAAGTTCGGCCGCTGGTACGACATGTGCTGGATGGAGCTGATCCTAGCCGAGCGCGTCCCTAACCAACCCAAACCAACCTGGTTCCCCGACCTCCTCAAACCTACCATTTAGGGACAGGTTTATTTTGGCAGGTTAGCCGATGGGCTCGGTGTATTTGGCGCGGTCGGTGCGTTGGATGCGCTTGGAGACGTGGAGCGGGCGGCCGTCGGTGTCGTAGACGTAGTCGGTGATCAGGATTA
>DAWCEJ010000396.1:0-2892 GCA_052274955.1 Collinsella sp. | reverse complement strand
CTCGTTAAGTACCTGAACGGCAACAAGATGATGCGTGAGAAGGCCGAAATGCAGAAGCGCTTGGCATGGGAAGAAGCGATGCGCGAGCGCTGCCGCAACAACGAAGCCGATTCACATTCGGGTGAGTAGGCGGGTCAATGGAGCAGGCGGTGACTACGGGGGCGGAGTAGTTCCGCATAGCGGATCTACGTAGCCCTCGTTCACCGGCTGCGGAATTGACGCGGCGGGCAAGCAACAAAACCAGACTTGATTGAGGGTCGATGACGCACTGCGCCATCGACCCTTTCCTTGCTCTAGTCGCGGCGAAGGAAGCCCATCAAATCGGGGCACGTATATATTCGGCTACTACGACCGAATATATACGTGACGTGTGACGTGTGACGAACAGCCGCGACAAGGGGGAGTTTGAGGGGGCTTGCCCCCTCATTCGGCGCTTGCGCCGATGGCCCGCACCTCATGAGCGACGCCGCGAATGAGTAGGGCTGGGGGGTCTCGGGGGGAACGCCCGAGCGGGTCAAGGGCAGCGCCCTTGCACGGCCAAACGCAGTTTGGTATACCGTGACTATACCAAAGTCGCTAACGCACCTTTAGGTGGTTCGAACTCGGGAGTTTGACATGACCGTAGCACCCTTGATTGCCATGAAGTCGACCAAATGCGAGAGCCTTGAAGCCGTGGGCAAGGAGCTGGACAGGCGGGCGCACACCTACGCCAACGATGTTGACCAGAGCGGCCGGCATGTCGGGTACCTGTGCCGCGCGGGGGACGAGAGTCCCGTTTCGCTCGAACAGGCCATCGAGCGCCGTATGGGCGAGCTGAACACGAAGAGGAAAATCAGGGACAACCAAGTTCGCGCGATGGGGTTCATCGTGTCGACAAACGAAGCGCTTCCGGACGAGGAGACGGCCAAGGAGTTTCTTGACAGGTCGGTTCAGTGGTTCGGTGCGCGGTACGGCTATGAGAACTTGCTCGCCGCCCAGATTCATCTGGACGAGGGCACCCCGCACGTGCACATCTGGATCGCCCCGGTCATCCACGGCGAGGACGGCTACGATCGCCTGTGCGCCAAGGAGCTGTTCGCGCCCGACAAGCGGCGCAAGAACGCCGAGGGCAAGTGGGAGGTGACGGCCCAGGGAACCATGAGCAGGCTTCAGGAGGACTTCTGGGAGCAGGTCGCGAAGCCCTACGGGTACGAGCGCCCAATGCGCCACGAGCTGCGCGCGAAGGGCTACAGGAGCCTTGACGCGTACAAGGTGCAGGTCGGCACCACGAGGGCGCTCAAGTCCGAGATAGAGACCCTTGAGGGCGAGAGAGACAAGGCGAAGCACGGGGCGATAACGGCGAAGCGCGAGCTGGACGGCCTTGAACAGCTCAGGGTTGAGTCCAGTGTCAAATTGGGTGCCGTGAACGCCAAGGTCGATGAAAAGCGGGCGCAGGCTGCGGAAATCGACCGCCGAATCGCGGAGAAAATGGCCGAGCTTGACCGCTTGAACGGCGAAATCGGCGAGAAAATCGAGCTGCGCAACGAGGTGGGCGATGACCTTCAGCGGGAGTCCGCGCGATTGGAGTCTCTTCGGCAGGGAACGCGAGCAGCTGAGAGAGACGTTGAGGAGCTTCGACCCATCGCTGCCGAGGTTCGCAGGTACGAGGGTGCGGGACGCGCTGAGCGCGGCACAATCCTCGATTCAATCGCTGCTCGATGCGCAGGAGCGGCGAGAGCAGCTAGAGCGGCAATTGAGGAGCTTGGAGACCGCATCTGGGCGCTGATGCGTCCCAGGAAGGCGAAGACGGAGCAGCGCAGCCCGGATGACGTGATGAGGGAAGCAACGGAAGCCGCACGCGCGTCGGAAGCGTTGAGCCGTGGCCATGTCGCGCCGACGAACAGCAGGCCGCGTGGGCAGGCTCGGTGAAACGTAAACTATAGTTTACGTTTTTGGGAGTCCATACTTGTGGACTCGAAAGCGCAGGTAGATGCGCAAAATAAAAGGGCACCGCGCGATGCGATGCCCTATAATGTTTGTTGCTGGTCGTTGGTTGCCGCCGACAACCAGCTAATGGAAACGGAAGGTGGTTTCCGTCCCGTACATGACTATTCTAGCAAGACCGCGAGGTCAGGGCTATAGATAGACGTAAAAACGGAGCCACCTTCCATGATTTTGGAGGTGGCTTTTTTCATGGCAGACGAGACGACCGAGAAGGCTGAGAAGCCAATCGACACCAGCGTGAAGGCGCGTTACTGGTGGGCTGTGCTCTATCAGGAGAACATGGTCGATGGTTGGCGCGACAACATCGAGGAGCTGTTGCAGCTGCCCTATGCCTACTGCGAGCACGTGGCAGACGTTGACGGCAAGGGTGAGCATCGCAAAGACCACGTGCACGTGATTATCGTCTTCGGCAACACGACCACCTACAAGACGGCGATGTCCGTTTTTAAGCGGCTTGGCGAGAAGGCGTTGAACAAGTGCGAGCGTGTAATCGACATTCGCCACTGCTACGACTACATGATTCACGACACGGACAAGTGCCGCAAGCTCGGCAAGCATCAATACGACCCGAGCGAGCGCATTACTGGCAACGGCTTCGACATTGGCAACTACGAGCAAATCAGCGCCGCCGAGAAGCAGCACATGCTAAAGGAGCTGACGTGGTTCATCATGAGCGAGGGCTACGAGACGATTAACGAGTTCACGCAGCCCGCGCTCGAACGTTTCGGCGAGCAGTACTGGGAAATCATGGTCTCGTATTCGGCGTTTCTCGTTAAGTACCTGAACGGCAACAAGATGATGCGTGAGAAGGCCGAAATGCAGAAGCGCTTGGCATGGGAAGAAGCGATGCGCGAGCGCTGCCGCAACAACGAAGCCGATTCACATTCGGGTGAGTAGGCGGGTCAATGG
>DAWCEJ010000395.1:0-3492 GCA_052274955.1 Collinsella sp. | reverse complement strand
CCTTAAAGGCTGAACCAAGATCGACACCGGACGTGACCACACGGGCCTCGTCGGTGTTCTGCTTGATCGAAAACAATGCCATGCCACGACCGTGAACGCCCCAACGGTCCATCTTCATGCTCTCGAGCTTGGAGGTAACGCGAGCATCGAAGATTCGCTCTTGCATATCCTGCGGAACACCCGAGCCGTTATCCAGAAAGACAAGCGTGCGGACGCCATCTTCCTTGGTCGTAGCGAGAAAGACCTTGTCGGCGCCGGCATCGCGAGCATTACGGAGCATTTCGATGACGATATCCTCGACATGCTGAATGTCGTGCTTTGCCTGGCGCCGCTCGGCCTCCGAAACGCGGAGGCGGACATACCCCTCGCCAAGGTTCTCCTCAACGCGAAGGTTGCCTTCCCCCGACATCGACGCGATAAATGAGATGAGCTCGTTCGCGTCACTCATGTTATTTAGCGATATCGACAGCGCGGCTCTCGCGAATCACGACGACGCGCACCTGACCGGGATACTCCATCTCTTCCTCGATCTGATGGGCGATATCATGAGCCAGAACCGTGGACTGGGCATCGGAGATCTTGTCCGGCTGAACCATGACGTGGACCTCGCGACCAGCCTGCATGGCATAGGTACGCTCGACGCCGTCATGGGAGTTGGCGATCTCCTCGAGCTTCTCAAGACGCTTGATGTAGTTCTCGGCAGACTCGCGACGGGCACCGGGGCGAGAGGCAGAGACAGCATCGGCGGCCTGTACCAGGACATCGAGCACCGTGTTGGGGTCGACGTCGGCATGGTGAGCCTCGATAGCGTGGACGATAACGGGCTTCTCGCCATAACGGCGGGCAAGCTCGGCGCCAATGACGGCATGCGGGCCCTCGACGTCGTGGTCAATTGCCTTGCCCAGGTCGTGAAGCAGGCCGGCGCGCTTGGCAGTCACAACGTCCAGGCCAAGCTCGGAAGCCATCACTCCGCACAGATCAGAGACTTCGAGGGAGTGCTGAAGCACGTTCTGACCAAACGAGGTACGGTAGCGCAAAGCACCAAGGGTCTTGACGATCTCGGGGTGCAGGTCGTGGATGCCGGTATCGAAGGCAGCCTGCTCGCCAGCCTCGCGCACGCGCTGCTGAACCAGGTCGGCAGCCTTGTGATACATCTCCTCGATGCGGGCAGGGTGAATGCGGCCGTCGGCGATGAGGTTCTCGAGGGCGACACGGGCGGTCTCACGACGGACCGGATCGAAGCTCGAAAGAACGACGGTCTCGGGCGTGTCGTCGATCACGAGGTTGACGCCGGAAACCTGCTCGAAGGTCCGGATGTTGCGACCCTCGCGACCGATGATACGGCCCTTGAGGTCATCAGAGGGAATGTGCACGGAGGTAACGGTGACCTCGGCAGTGTGGTCGGCAGCGCAGCGCTGAATCGCCAGGGACAGAATCTCCTGGGCGGTCTTGTGGCACTCGGCGCGAACCTGCTGCTCGGACTCGCGAATGATCGTGGCGGCCTCGTGGGTGACCTCGCCGCGAACCTTATCGAGGAGCTCCTTGTGGGCATCCTCGCGGGTAAGGTCGGCGATACGCTCGAGCTCGGAGGTCTGCTTTGCGCAGAGCTCCTCGAGCTCACGGGAGCGCTTCTCGACCTGACCGGCCTGACTGGACAGCTGATGCTCGCGCTTGTCGAGAGCGTCGTTGCGGCGATCGAGGGATTCCTCGCGCTGCATCACGCGGTTCTCGAGCGTACGAATCTCGCTCTTACGCTGCTTGTCCTCGGCCTCGGCGGCCTGCTTGTTCTTGATGATCTCCTCTTTAGCCTCGAGCAGAGCCTCTTTTTTGAGGGTCTCGGCCTGACGCTTTGCATCACCGATCAGGGACTCAGCCTGTGCGTGTGCCGACTGGATCTTTTCGTCGGCCTCGTGAAGACTACCCTGCTTGGCGGTGCGCATGTAGGCAATGGCGGCGATGGCACCCAAAACGATGCCAACGAGCGCTGCAATGATAGGCATGCTCACTCCTTTTTATGGATTCGTTACACAACAAAGCGAACCGTCCTTATGAACGGCTCGCGACATTTGAGTAATATGGGCGCAGCTTATGCGGGTCGGATACAGATAAACATATAAACAAACTCATCACAGATGAGCACATATCACAAAGCAAATGACAGTGTTTATCGTACGTTGAACCACAACAACTGTCAAATAAATGGCCCCAGTACGGCGGCTAAAACGCGGTGAACGGCGGGGCCACAAAACGCATACGCCTAAAGCGCACATTCCTCGCATTCGGCATCGAGACGTACCTTAACGGCATCGGCGGCGATGTGATACGAGAAGCCCTTGCCCATCAAAAACCGAACCAGTTTTTCGAATCCGCGCGTCTCTGGAACACGCCGCTTGGCGAGCAGGGCTGACGCACGCGCCAAATCGTCTTCGACGGCAAAATAATCCTCGGGATAACCGGGAATGTCATCGAGCACAACATGACGTCGCTTGAGCTCGGTCTCGATTTTGCGCTGTCCCCAACCGCGCCGCTTGCGTTCCTCGATAAAGTACGAGCAAAAGCGGGTCTCGTCTAAAAAGCGATACTCGGTGGCGCGCTCGACGGCGAAATCAATCGCGGGCTGGCGAAAGCCGTAGCGAGCCAACTTGTCACGGACCTCACCCGTCGCATGGTCGCGGCGCGATAACATCTCGGTCACCATGGTAAGTGCACATTTACGCTCGATGAGCTGCACCGCCTCACGAAAGTTGTCCCAATCACAGGGAAGATCGGGGCGGTTTTTGACATACAGCCGCGCGACCCGCACGGGAATCCAAATGGACCGCTCAAAACCGCCCTCAAGCTCACAATCGATATGTGCGCAAGGCTTTTTGGACGCATACCCGCTCGAGAACGAGGAGGCCGCCTTCTTATCGGGAAAGACGACCGTGGCCTCGGTCACCGTATACGACATGAGCGTAACCGCTACTCGTCGTCATCATCGAGCATGGCGGAACCATCGATGGCGTAAAGCTCGTCAAACTCCTCAGGCGCAGGCTGATCGGTCAGCTCGACCTCGGACGGAGCATCGTCAT
The DNA here is from genome assembly GCA_052274955.1 of Collinsella sp. Taxonomy (GTDB): domain Bacteria; phylum Actinomycetota; class Coriobacteriia; order Coriobacteriales; family Coriobacteriaceae; genus Collinsella. The sequence goes on along the minus strand of DAWCEJ010000395.1, from coordinate 421 downwards.
CAAACTCAAGCCCGCAGGCAAGGCGGACCTTATGCTCAATCTCGTCAGCGCAATCGGGGTGTTCGCGCAGGAACGCCTTGGCGGCCTCGCGACCGTTGCCGAGCTTGTCCTCGCCATAGGCAAACCAGGAGCCCATCTTCTTACAGATGCCGCACTCGACAGCCATGTCCAGAATCGAGCCCTCCTTAGAGATGCCCGTACCGTACATAATGTCGAACTCAGCAGAACGGAACGGAGCTGCCACCTTGTTCTTAACGACCTTAGCGCGCACGCGGTTACCGATAACCTCGTCCTTAAGCTTAATGCTATCGATACGGCGAATGTCGATACGCACCGAAGAGAAGAATTTAAGGGCGCGGCCGCCCGTCGTGGTCTCGGGGTTGCCGAACATGACGCCGATCTTCTCACGCAGCTGGTTGAT
>DAWCEJ010000394.1:0-5414 GCA_052274955.1 Collinsella sp. | reverse complement strand
ATGTGTATAAGAGACAGCTCCAGGATGGACTCCACGATGCGCTCGTGATAGCGCACGCGATAGTTGTTCTCGTCCGGGTGCGTGTGCAGCAGCTCGTCGATGATGTAGGCGTAATCGCGTGGGATGGCCTTACGCACCTTGGAGCGCGTATAACGGCTCGAAAGCGAGCGGGCAACCACAATGAGTTGGTCAAGCATCGTCTTGTACCAGGTGGGCGAGTCCTCGCGCTGGCTGCGGACCAGCTCGATCTTCTCGTGCGGGTAGTAGATGAGCGTGCACAGCTCGCCCTTTTCGTCAAAGGAAAGCGTGCCGCCAAAAATCTCGTCGACATGCTCGCGCACGACGCCCGAGCAGTTGTTGAGGATGTGCATAAAGGCTTCGTACTCGCCATGCACGTCGCTCATAAAATGCTCGGTGCCTTTGGGCAGGTTGAGGATGGCCGAGAGATTGATGATCTCGGTAAACGCGGATTGCTCGGTGGGAAATTGTTTCGACAGCAGACGCAGATACTTGAAGTCTTGCGGATTGCGATCGAATGCGACCATGAAACACCTTCCGATGGGGTTGGTAAAACTGATAAACAGCGTCAAACGTTTATCAGTATGCGCCGCTTTTGTTTCGATTGGGGGTGGGAGGTCGAATTGTTGGCCGAACGGTTTGGTAAATCGATTTAGTTGAGGTAGATATGGCGGTTGGGTGGAGACGTAGGGTCGTTTTTACAGACGTATGCCTCCGGGATCGATAGAGATGATGACGGTAAAGATGTTCACCACCTTTGGCTCTATTTGGTAAATAGTGGACATTTGTGCCGTATTTATGCTTGCTGTGCGATAATTTTAATAACTATACGTAAGGAGCCTCATATGAGTGATTTTGTCCTGACCTGTGAATCCGCCGCCGATCGAACTCGGGAGTTCTTTGAATCGCGCAATATCCCTGTCGTGTGTTTTCATTACGAGATCGACGATGTTGTCTATGCGGACGATCTGTATCAGTCGATTACGCCGGACGAGTTTTTTGCCCAGATATCCGCGGGCGCCATGCCCAAGACGTCTCAGGTGAGCGTGGGTGAGTACGAGGAGTTTTGGGAGCCGCTTGTTGCCGAGGGCAAAGACGTGCTGCACCTGACGTTGTCGTCGGGTATTTCGGGCACGTATGGATCGGCCTGCGTTGCGGCGCAGATGCTCGCGGATCGCTATCCCCAGGGCGGCAAGGTGCGCGTCATCGATTCGCTGGCGGCGTCTTCGGGCTTTGGCCTGCTGGCGGAATGTGCCGCCGACGTGCGCGATAGCGGGGCTTCACTCGACGAGACGGCCGCTTGGATCGAGGAGCATAAGCTCAACCTGCACCACTGGTTCTTCTCGACCGATCTGTCGAGCTACCTGCGCGGCGGTCGCATTTCGGCTGCGAGCGCGATCATCGGCACGGCGCTTAAGATTTGCCCACTTATGACGGTCGATTGCGACGGCAAGCTGTCGCCACGTGAGAAGATTCGCACTAAGAAGCGCGCGATTTCCGAGATGGCTAAGACCATGATGGCACACGTGCAGGACGGTGCGGATTATTCGGGTAAGTGCATCATGTCGCACTCGGCGTGCCGCGAGGATGCCGAAGCAGTTGCGGCGCTGATTGAGGAACAGGTTCCGCAGCTTAAAGGCAAGATTGAGATCAATAACATCGGTACTCTGATTGGCTCGCATACCGGACCTGGTACGGTGGCGCTCTTCTTTATGGGCGACAAGCGCGTGGATTAATTTGCCCCATCACATCGCTGCATGATTGCCCAAACGAAAACGGCCCGCCTCACGTTTGTGGGGCGGGCCAAGATGTTTTGCTAGCGTTTCTTTCCTCGGAAGAAAAAGCCGTGCAGTGAGGGCTTGAGCCCGCGGTTGGCGCGACGCTCCTCGACGCGCTCGTGGATCGAAGCGACGCGCTCGATGACCTCGTCGGGAATCGGCACGTCGGGATTCATGTTCTCGACCTGGCTGACTTCGGCGGCGGCGACCTGGTCGATAATGGGCACATCGTCGCGCGAGATAACGGGCGTGGCGTCTTCCTTCATCTTGCGATAACGCTGCATCATGTCGGTCTGTAGCTGCTGTGCCGAAGGCGGCGTCCAGATGATGGCGTTGGCGCCGGCGGCGATGGTCTCGCGGATGCTCTCGGGCGTCTTGCCGCCCGGCGCGATGAGCGGCAGGTTGGGATAGTGCTCGCGCAGTTCACGCAGGACCTGCGGCGTGTTTTTGCCAGCGGCGATGTTAAGAATCTTGGCGCCGGCGCGCACCTTTGCGTGAGCATCGTCGTCGCAACGTACGACCGTGGCGATGACGGGGATGTCGGCGATGTTGGTGATGTGCTCGACCATCTCGGCGGTGGCGGGGGAGTTGACCACACAGCCCGCCGCGCCCTGCATCTCGGAGACGGCTGCCATCTGAACGGAGCGCTTGCCGGTGGTGGTGCCACCGCCCACGCCTACGAAGACCGGGCACTCGGCGACGGTCAGCAACGCCTGCGTAATGGCGGGCTGCGGCGTGAAGGGGTAGACGGCAAAGACGGCATCGGCGTTGGAGTTGCGGATGACCGCGACGTCGGTGGTGTAGATGAGCGATTTGATACGACGGCCGAAGAGCGTGAAGCCGCTGGCCTCCTCAATCTCGTCAGGCATGCGAAGGGCCGCCTTGCGCAGGCGCCCGTCGATGGGCAGCGGCTCCATAGGGAGCAGGCCGTTGGGCGTGACGGCTACCTGGGGCTCGGTGAACTCGTCTGCGAGCTCGACCTCGGAGAAATCGACCGAGGCGACGATGTCTTCGTGAACCTCGGCGGGCACATCGATGGGAGCTTGGTCGTTTGCCGCGGCAGGCGTGTCGAAGGAGCTGGTGCCGACGAAGGCGTCGACGCGCTCGTTTAGATCGTTGAGGGTATCCATGGAGGCTCGATTCTATGTGATGACGGCCGGCAGGGTACCGGCAGCGTTGTGCTTGCTAAATCGTTTGACGAGTTGATTTTTCCCCGCCGCGTCCTCCGTTAGACCGAAGGGCGGCGAACGTGAAGGAGCTGTGGTGGCGGGGATCGAGGTGCTATCTTGAAAGTCCCGTTTAAAAGAGAGGTGACGCGGTATGGAATTGACAGCAATGTTGGGCTCGATTGGCCTGTGTGTGGGCGCAATCGTTGCCGCCGCGGTCATCTACTTTGTGGTCACGGCCATTAAGGGCAAAAGGGTCGAACGCAAGGAGCGCGCGATGCTTAAACAGCATCGCGACCAGCAGGGCAAACGCGCACAGAGATAGCTTGTTGAGTTTTGGATCCGTGCGCTAGCTGCGTTTTCGGATCAGGGCAATGTAGAAGCCCTCAAAGTCGCGGCTAGGCGGAATGGTCAGCGTGCCGGGCATACCGTTGGCGACGGACGAGACGTGGCTGGCGGCGATGGCCTCGGTGAGGGCGTTGCACTCGATGCGTGGCTCTTCGCCAACTTCCTGAGCACGGCGCGTTTCACTTTCGCTCGGCGTGCCGTCGAGGGGGATAAGCTCGCAATCCATGTGCTTGTCGAGGGCCTCTTGCAGGGCGTCCTCGTTTTCCTGCGGCAAGATCGAACAAGTCGAATAGACGAGCGTGCCGCCCGGTTTAAGGGCTCCCATGGCGCGGTCCAGAAGTGCTCGCTGCGAGCGGGCACACTTGCTCAGCAGCTGCTCGGTCAGGCCGCGCAGGCTTTTCTCGTTGCCGCTGATGACGGTGCCCGTGCCGGTGCAGGGGGCGTCGAGCAGGATGCGGTCAAAGCGGAAGAACTCGTCGAGCTCGCGTGCGTCGATGCGCATGACGGGCACGTTTTTTGCGCCTTGGCGGTGGAGGTTGGCTTCGAGCTTCTCGGCGCGGGGAATGCTCATCTCGCAGGCGGTAAGGTGCGCCTGCCCCTGCGTGAGGGCGGCGATCTGCGTCGTCTTGCCACCGGGGGCTGCGCACATGTCCAGGATGTCCTCGCCTGCCTGTGCGCCCAGGACCAGCGGCGGCATCATGGACGACAGGCTCTGCAGGTAGATTTTGCCGTCGCGGTAGATGTCGAGATCCCACAGATCGGAAACCTGGGCCTCGGGCAGGATAAAGGCGTCCGGGTACCAGGCGACAGCGTTGTGGGCGATGCCGGCGGCATCGAGCGCCGCAGCGATGTCCTCGGCGGTTGCCTTGAGCGTGTTGGCGCGCAGCGTGACCGGGCGTGTGGCCGCGGCGCCGAAGCCCTCGATCATGAGCTCGGCATCGGCGGGCGCATAGGCGCCGGCGACCGTGTCGACCATAAAGCGCGGCAGGTCGGCGGCGCAAGGAAGGGCGGCAAGCTGGTCGGAAAGCTCGGTGGCGGCAAACTGCCTGAGCTTGAGCTCGGCCTTGACCTGCCTTTTCTGCTTACGACGACGCGGCTTGGACATCCGTCTTTCCTTCCCATTCCATTACATGTCGAGTGTTTAGTACTGGCTCTCGTGCTTGCTAAAGAAGTCGAAGCGCGGGGGCAGCGGCTTTACGCGGTGCTCGCCGGGCTTCTCGCCCAAGCTCTCCACAAACTCATCCGTGGAGGCGAAGATGTTATCCCAGCTAAAGAAGGCGACCGGGTCGATGTCGAAGTACTCGCAGATGAGCTCGCAGCCGGCAGGGACGATGCCGTGCATGAGCACGGTCGCCACGCGCAGCTCGGTAAAGGCGTCGACGAGCGCCTGCGTCATTGCGGCGTTTGCCTCGTTACCCTCGAGCTTGTTGGCGGCCTTGGAAGCGTCGCTCCAGCGCTTGTTGGCGGCGCGCAGGTAGTCGTCGCACACGGCAAGCGCGCGGTGCGTCTCGAACTTGTACATAGCCTGCTCAAAGGCGAGAGCTGCCTGCTCAGCGGCTTCGACCACGGTGTCAGAAGCGGCACCGGCGGGGATGCAGCCGTTGCGGTAGGGGCTCTCGTCGCCTTCCTTGACGGCGACGCCGTAGAAGCAGCTGCGGGCCAGACGGTTGAACACGCCGGTCAGCAGCGCGCTCTCCTTAAGGGCCGGGTCGATAACGCGCTTGTCGTCGCAGGCGCGTACCTCGTTGCCGTCCTTGTCCTTGCCGGTCACACGCGTGTCGTATGCCTTGGGGCTAAAGCTCACCGGCTTCTCGGATAGGCCGAGCGACAGCCAGTGCGCGCGCATCTGCTCGCAGGTGTAGTGGTTGAGCAGGTCGTCTGCCGGCGGGGGAGGGGTCTGCGAGGACGAGCTCGCCTTTTTGCCCATGTAGAGCAGGTGATAGCAGGCGCTGACGGTGCTCTGCGTAAGGTCCCAACCCAGGGCCTCCCACATGGCGGTTTGCGCGATGCAGTAGAAATAGATGTTGTCCTGACCGATGAACTGGTAGATCTGCGCGTCGTCCGAGCACCACCAGTCGCGCCAGTCGAGCGAGCTGTGCTGGTA
>DAWCEJ010000393.1:0-9139 GCA_052274955.1 Collinsella sp. | reverse complement strand
GTACGCATTTCTAGAAACACGCGTGCAGATCTGTGCCTCGTAACCGCTCAAACGCTCGGACAGGCATGACCACGACCCGGCCAACATGGCAAGCAACGGCAGCGCATAGAAAAACACCGACGCTAACACCGGCGCGTTCGCGCCCACAACAATCCAGTTACCAAAGCTACTTTCACGCGTTTGGCCGAGGTATGTCTGAGACTGCAGACCAATGCCGTAGCCAAAAGATAGCAGCTGTTTGCGTTCAGTCTCGAGCGTCCACCACGCCTCGATGGCAGCTGCCATCGAAATTGCAGTTGCAACCATAAGGGTCAACGTAAATATAGGATTGCCAAATTTCTTGGACAGCTCGTGCCGTATTAGATTTCTATTCAAATGTCATCATCCTCCCATCGATGGGATGGAGCCGAGCGACAGTGCCCAGCCCCATCCCGATCACGCCAAGAATGCAGACTGAAGATGAATCGTCTTTCTGGCGATAGCCAGTTGCGCTCGTGCCAGAACATTGAAAAGCGAAATCTCTATCTACGTTGTTCTTGCATGTGGCAATTCCGGCATCCGCGCTCTGCGAAATGCTAGAAACCTGGGAAGTGTCAAACTCCTCTTGAGCAAATGATGCAGCGGGCGCACCCATCGATAAGCCCGCAGCAATCGCCAACCCGACTCCGATTCGAGCAATAGCGCTCCTTGGCTTAATCATGGCCTTCTCCAATCAAAAGCGGTTAACAATGCGTCGACGCACGGCAACCTTTGCATGAATAGAGAAAGATGTCTGTAAACACCCGCTATTGAGTTGATCGCTCAGGTGTTTACACGTTATCTACCTGCGATAACAATGAAATAAGCTCCGCTTTATTCTTGATCCTCAACTGGCGGTAAGATGCAGACCGCAGTGCTTGCACCGTAGATACGGCGTAACCGACATCCTCCGCAATAGTCTTTGTCGTTGCGCCCTCTGCCGTCATCAGCAAGATTTGCGACTGAACATCGGAAAGGGAGCGCGACGTAAGCAGAGCCAGTTGGCGCACGCGAGCCGTTTCGGTGGACCCGTTCGCGCGGTACTCCAAGACAGCCTTCTCGTCCTCAACCGAGCGGGCGAGCGCGATGTGCGTGACGAACATGGGCACAGACCAGCAGACGATCACCGTTGCCACGACGACATTGACAGCCGAACTTTGCCCCAGTAACGACGCAAGGAACAACGGCTCGAAAACCATCAGATCCTGCGACATGTTGAGCAAGACAACCCAGACGGGAGCCGTCGCCCCAAAGCAGAGCATCCATACCCCAAGTGTTTTGCGCTGCGGACAGCTTCGCAGCACTATATATGTGAGCAGCATCCCCGTCAGTACCGCAAGTCCATGAATTCGCCCCCTAGTGGCTGCATAGATTAAAACAGCCACACCTATCGAAACCAATGGCGCGATAGCCCGAGTATGGGCATGGGCCTTAAACGGGCGCAGCCTAACGGCGAGCGAAGCCATAGACGCTATGCCGCAAAACAGGACCGGCACAGCCATCAACGGATCGCGCATGCACCTCCATGCCGCGATATAGACAAAAGACCACTCCACAGCAGACAGTATCGCCCATACGCACGGGCTTCCGAGTCCAATCGCCTCATCTGCTCTATCCAGATCGTCCCCGCGATTCGTTTTTCCACCCGCGCTACACAGCGACAGAAGCAGCCCGAGACCCAATGTATAGCTTGCAAGAGAAAAAGCGATTGCATGCGTAACACCGGAACCCCAATCGCTATCCGCCATTACCAAGGGACCCGCCGCAAGGAGAATAAAAAATGACGTGAGCAGGTATCGAAACAGCCGGCGCGCCCGAGCTGATGCCACCATATCGTCAGCATGCCGCTGCGGCAGCTCATGCCCTACAGTATCGCCCTCACCCGCAAACAACGCCACGAGCTCGCGCGAGCCCGCAACCGACGCCTTCCCGTATGCTCGGTGAAGCGTTGTTCGCACCGTCGATGGCTTCGTACCCGTCTCCCTGGCAATCTCCGCCGGCGTTTTCCCTTTGAGCAGCAGCCGAACAAACTGCTCTTCTCGAGGCGACAGGGCAGGGGAAAACACCCCCGCATCGAATGGGTCGGACGTGCGAGGGGTATCCGAATTGTTGTCCCGTTTCCCCCTTAGCAACGTGCACACGAAGACAGCAACAGTAATAGCCGATCCCATCGCCAGCAATGCAATGATCGTGGCATCGTTTGCGAAGTATGCCACCTCAACAGCCGGAACAAGGCCAATAGGAACTGCTACGAGCACAGAACGGGCAAACACGTCGCTCTGTCCCCGACCAAAGGTACGGGGACAGCAAAGCAGCGGGGCCACAGCCAACATGAGATAGACCAGAGGAATTAAAAGCACTAGACCAATTGATGCGGCCGTTACAGGGGACATCCCCCATGGCTCGGGAACGACTCTCCATGAAACTCGACAGCAAAACAGCAGGCAAGGCAGGACGGCTATTGTTTCTGTAAAAAACGCGTTCTGCGGGTGACGGGCCTCTCTTTCGTCAGTCCGCGTCGCCCTCCGCGTCAAAGGAAAACCCGCCGTATCCCAAATAACATATGAGAGGAGCAGCGACCCAGCAAAGCACGAGACGCACGAAACGCCATGCAACAGCCAGATCGGCGCAAACACGAATGGGATAGAATCTCCGCGAGCATAGAAAACTAGGTCGGACCATTCGGGAACCGTTGCAATAACACCGAGGAAAACACCGATAGCACCGAGATGCCTCGGCCGTCTCATTTCTCTCCCTTTGCATAGCGCAGCACCATGAACAAACGCCGCAAGGCATGCGCCAAGGATAACGAGCCAGGTCATCGCACCTGATGCCAGGCCGATTGAAGATGAAAACCGGTGATAAGGAGTGACCGCCATTACGACAAGCGCAATGGCGCAGGCGGATGTATCAGAACGGCGGGAAAAGAGCATATGGCCTCCATAGCGTGTCATTATATCGCTCGGACTGCTCGTTTATCTCCGCGCCCACACCAGCCAGCATCAACGATTCAGGCGAACTCCAATCCGAGCCAGATCACGGTCCAGCTTTTGTCCGCAGTCCCCGCATCAAAGCGGGATGCGCTTTCCTTTTGAGCGCTGATCTGGAAATTGCATCCCATTCTGGGCCAATATTCTGGGACACAGTTTCCGCAGCCTTCCCCATCCGGAAAACGCATCCCACAATTTGACCGAAAACTGGGGCGCGCTTTCCGTATGCGTTGAGACGAGGGCCAAGTCAGATAGGCCACCTCGCCCCGTTACCTTCACCATGCACCCGAGCGTGCTACACTAGCAGCATCTATGCCACCGCGAACGGCTCGGCTCCGCGCCCGCCACTCGCAAACGAACTTTAAACGCACGAGGGTTGGCCATGCCGCTTTTCTCGCAACATACCGCCCGGTTCTCGCCGGACGTTCCTTTGGAGGGCACCAGCTCTCGCGAGCTGCTCAAGCGGTACCAGCCGCTCGAGACACTTGCGACCGGCGGTTTTGGCTCCATCGAGATTTGCCGCGACACGCACCTGCGCCGCCGCGTCGCCATTAAGCGCATCCCCCTTATCAACGGCGCCGGCATGCCCGCCAGCGACATCATGGATGTCCTGCGCGAGGCGCACACTGCCGCCATGCTTCAACATCCCAATATCGTGCAGGTCATCGACTTTACGCATGACACCGCCTATGCCTACCTGGTCATGGAGTATGTCGACGGTATGTCGCTGGCCGAATTTTTGCATCGCGTGGACGGCCACTCGCTCACCTTTGACGAGGCCGCGGCCATTGCCGATGCCCTGGGCCAGGCGCTCACCTTCGCCCATAGCAATGGCGTACTCCACCTGGACATTAAGCCCGCCAACGTGCTCATCGACCACTCGGGCAATGTAAAGCTCACCGACTTTGGCATGGCGCGACTGTCGTCCGCCGGTGGCTTTGGCGGCTCGCGCGGCGGCACCATCGGCTACATGCCGCCCGAGCAGCTCGATATCGAGACCGGCACGGTCGACGAACGCGCCGATGTCTTTGCCCTTGCCTGCGTTATCTATGAGGGCTTGTGCGGCAGCGCTCCCTTTATGGCGGCCACGCCCGCCGACTCGCTCGACCGCATCATCGGCGGCGCCACCTATCCCAGCGAGCTGATACCACACTTTCCCCCGGGAGCCGAGGCCGCGCTCATGAGCGCGCTCTCCCCCATGCCGCAGGACCGCCCCAACAGCATCGAGGCATTTTGCGACCAACTCCTTGCCGGTCTGGGCAGCGTGCGCGAGGGCCGTCGCAGTCTGGAGCAAATGGTTGGCGAGCTTTCGGATGACGAGCAGGAGCTCGACGATATCGAGCCGTCGTACTACGAGGACGACGCCATCGAGGTCGACCCCGCGCTCGGCTGGGCGGGCACGCGCTGGAGCCATGCGCGCGACTACACCATGCACGCTATCTCGGCGCTAACGTGCGGCGCCTTTAGCTTTTTGCTGATGCAAACGGCCGGGGTCGCGGCGCTTCCCGGCCTGGTCATTGCGGCTATCGCGATCGGAGCGGCGGCTGGCCTGGCCCCCCAGATCGGCTCGGCCATCTCGGCTGTGGGCTTTTTGGTGCTCATGGCCAACGCCACCATGCAGGCGCAGGGCATCCTGTCGATGTTGCCCGTCGCGGTGATCTTTGCCGCCGCCATGTCCGGTTGGTGGATCGCCTGGGGTCGCACCGAGGCTGCCGCGAGCGCCGCTCTCACCTGTGCACTCGCGCTTGGCTGTCTGACTGGCAATACCTTCCTGGCAGCTGGGGTCGCCGCCGGCGTCGCGTCATTTTGGCTCGGCCCGGCAAGCGCCGCCGCGGCAACGGGCATGGGCGTGCTTTTTGCCCGTCTGGCGACGGTCGCGCTTTCAGCCGGAGGCGTGCTGGGGCTCGGTAACGTTGCCGCAGCGCTGGAAGACCCGCTCCTTTGGGCTGCCTTTGTGCTGGTCGCGACAACTGCCGCAGCGTCATCTGCGCTGCTCAATGCCCATGCCAAGCGTGCCGACCAGGGCTCAAACCTTGCTGCAGTAGCCGCCATCGCCGTCGCCGGCATCGGCACGGCGGCCGCATCCTGTCTTGCACACCATATGGAAATTGCCAGCCTTGCAGCCGCGGTCGTCGCCAAGGCGGCGGTTGCGGGAATCCTATCCTCTATAATCGTTGGGATATGCCTATATTCGCTCGGATACCAAAGAACCTATACGGAGAGTGATCTTTCGTGAACTTCCTGAACATCTTCGAGGACCACGTGGCCGGCATCTTCGGTGCCACCCGTGCCCCGTTCTCCTTTAAGAAGCTTGCCAAGCAGGCCGCTCGCGACATGGAGGATCAGACTCTAGTGATCAACGGCGTCAACACCGCGCCGGCACTCTACACCATCCTGATCGCCGCCGATGACGATCCCATGCTCGCCCCGTTCTACCCCGAGCTTTCGCGCGAGGTCCGCGAGTTCGTGAAGGCGCAGGCCGAAAAGCGCCGCTACGTCTTTGTCGGCGAGCCGCTCGTGCGCTTTATGATCGACCCGCAGTTACGCGCCGGCAAGTTCTCGGTCTTCGCCGAGAATGTCGATGCGCCCACGCTCGGCCGCCTGTACGAGGAGGAGCGCGCCTACCAAAACGGCCTGGGACAGAACAACTCCGCTGCAAGCCGTGCCGCCAGCGCTCCCCGCGCCGGCCAGCAGCAGTTTGCCGCCCCGCAGCAGCAGCGCCCCGCAGCCATGCCCCAGCAGCAGCCGATGCCTCGCGCCGCCGCTGCCGATCCGCTTGCCGCGGCCGATCCCTTTGCGCCCAGCGTCCCCGACCCCGCTGCCGCACCCATTCCGGTGCCGCAGACCGTCTCGCGCGACGCTCTTGCCGGCATGGGCGGAGCCGCCGCGACCGGTGCTGCCGTGGGCCTTGGCGCCGCGGCCGGTATCGCCTCCAACATGGCGAGCACCCGCGCCCCGCAGCGCCCGCTCGCCCAGCTCGTCGACGTCGTGAGCGGTGAGAGCCACAGCATCACCTCCGCGCAGGTGACCATCGGCCGCGAGCGTTCGGTTTCCGATATCGCCCTGCGCGACCCCAACGTGTCGCGCCGTCACGCCCAGCTCACCTTTACCGGCTCGGATTGGTCGATCGAGGACCTCAATTCCACCAACGGCACGCTCGTCAACAACCGCCGTATCACGCGCTGCCCGCTGCGCAACGGCGATCTGCTGACGTTTGGCCTGAGCACCTTTGAATTTAGGGGATAGTCGCTTATGAACATCGATATCGTCCTTTTTGCAGGCCGCATCGTCCTGGTCGCCCTGCTCTATATCTTCCTGTTCGCCGTCATGAAAACCGGCGTGGGCCTCGTGCGCGGCCAGCGCCGCGACTCGGCTATCTGGACGATCGATGTGGACAAGGGCCCGCGCGGCATCCGCGGCATCCACGTGGATATGCTCGGCCCCGTCATCGTCGGTCGCTCGCCATCTTCGGACATCTGCATCAACGAACCATTCGTCTCGGCCTCGCACGCACGCTTTTCGCTGCAGGGCCCGGCACTCATCATCGAAGACCTCAACTCGCTTAACGGCACGCTCGTCAACGGTCGCCAGCTCGTGGAGCCCGCGACGCTGCGCGAGGGCGACGAAGTCCAGATTGGCGATGTGGTCATGAAGGTGAACCGTCGATGATCGACGAGGAGAACAAGTCCGCAACCATGACCGAGGCACCGGCTGCCGCCGCGGCTGCGCCGGCCCACGCCGCTCCGGCGGACTCCGCGCCCGTGGAGCCCGAGGACACCGTGTTCTCCCTGCCTCTTTCGCATGTAACGCATGATTATTCGACCCTCGCCGATGACGAGGGCGCAGAGGATGCCGCAGCGGCGCCCATTGGAGCGCATGCTGCCGAACAGTCCGCAGCACCCGAGACAACGCCGGTGCCGGCCCACTTTGCCGAGCCTGTCGCCACGGCAATCAACGAGAGCGCTGCGGTGTTTGCGGCACCCGAGCCCGCCGCGCCGGCGTTTCCCATAGCCCCGGCATCCGAGGTTGCGCCCGCATCCACGCCGGCGCCCGAGGCGGGGCCATCCCCCGAGGACGGCCCCGCACCCAAGGCCCCGCAGCCTGCGCCCGCAAGCGAGTCCGATGCCGTGACCGAGCCCGCCGCCCAGTCGCAAAGCACGCCCGCGCCGTCGCACTTTGCGACGCCCGAGCCTATAGACGTCAGCCCGCAAGACGACGAGTCGACCGCCTGCGCGTCCGAAGAGCCCGGCTCCCCGGACACCGGCGATTCCGAATCAAACGCCGAGACCGACACCGTCTCTCCCGGTGACACAGCCGAGATCGACGTTGCCGCCGTTGAGGCCAAGCTCAAAGACCCCGGCTCGACCATGAGCTTTGAGCCCCTGACCGAGGAGCGCATCGAGACCGACTCGACCTATGATGCCGGCACCACCACGCAACTCATGTGGGGCGCCCGCTCTGACGTTGGCTGCGTACGCCCGCACAATGAGGATTCCTACCTGGTGCAGTCGCCGCTCTTTTGCGTATGCGACGGCATGGGCGGTCACGCCGCCGGCGAGGTAGCATCCTCCATCGCCGTCGAGACTATTGCCAAGACGGCCCCGCAGTCCGCCGACGCAGCACGCCTGGCCGCAGCCGTCGAGGCAGCCAACGCCGCCGTAATCGAGGCGGCCCTGAACGGCCTGGGCAAGCCCGGCATGGGCTGCACAGCCACCTGCGCCTATATCGAAAACGACACGCTCGCCATCGCCCACGTGGGTGACTCTCGCGCCTACCTGCTCCACGAGGGCACGCTCATCCGCGTGACCCGCGACCACTCCTACGTGGAGGAGCTCGTGGACGCCGGCGAGATTACGGCAGACGAGGCTCGCGTCCACCCCAACCGCTCGGTCATCACCCGTGCGCTGGGCTCGGACCCCGCCATGTATGCCGACCACTTCACTCTGCATATCGAGGAAGGCGACCGCCTGATCCTTTGCTCTGACGGCCTTTCGAGCATGATTTCCGATAGCGATATCGAGAACATCGCCACGCAGTCCTCAACCGCGCAAATCTGCGTCGACAATCTAGTGGACGCGGCGCTTGCCGCCGGCGGCCACGACAACGTGACCGTAGTAGTCGTTGACCTGGTTGACGATGGCGTTATGCGCGAGGCGCAGCGCGTGCGTCGCCGCAACATTACTATCGCCGCCATCCTGGCCCTCGTCTTTGTGCTGGCAGCTGGCATCTGGGCCTACACGGGTGTCACCGGCTCGTACTACCTGGGTACCTACCAGGGCAATGTCGCCGTCTGGCGCGGCCTGCCCGGCAAGCCGCTCGGACTCAAGCTCCACTGGCTCGAAAGCGAAACCAGCATTAAGCTGTCCGACCTGCCCGAAGACACGCAAAACCGCCTCAAGGCGGGCATTCCGCAAACAAGTGTCGACGATGCGCAGGACACGATATCCAAGTACCGCCACCAGATCGATGAAGAGCAGACCCGCCAGGTGATCGACGCGCAAACGATTCGCGACAACACCAATCAGGGATCGACCTCCGAATCAGATTCCGAGAAAACCGCCGAACAGTCCGCCGAGGCCGAAGCCTCCGATAAGAATTAGAAAGGGAGTGCCGCTTATGAGTCGCCGCAACACCGAGCTGCTCTTGCTCATCGCCTCGGCGTTCCCCGTCATCCTGCTGTATGCGATGTACGTGCTCACCGCGGGCGCTGCCATCTCCTTTGAGACGCTCGCCGTACCGATCGGCCTCTTTGCCGCCTTTGCTGCGGCCCACATTGCCGTGCGCATCTTGGCGCCCGGTGCCGACCCCGCCATCCTGCCCATTGTCTTTGTGCTTTCGGGCATCGGTATCACGTTCGTGACGCGTCTCGCACCCGCTCTCGCGATCTCACAGCTCATCATCCTGTTTGTCTCGGTGGCCCTGATGGTGGGAACGCTCGCGTTGGTTAAGAACCTCGACGTAGTCATGCGCTACAAGTACACCTTTGGCATTATCGGCATCATTCTGCTGATGCTGCCTATCTTTATCGGCACCACGATCTCGGGCTCCAAGCTGTGGATTCGCATCGCGGGCTTTACCATCCAGCCCGGCGAGTTCGCCAAAGTCTTTATCGTGCTGTTCCTGGCCGGGTA
>DAWCEJ010000392.1:0-6555 GCA_052274955.1 Collinsella sp. | reverse complement strand
GCGGTGGCATTGCCAGAGTTGACCGAAACACCGGCGATGATACCGTAGCCCTTGTCGGCACCGCCCAGGTTGGCACGGCTCACCTGCACGGGCGCCGCGCAAAAGCGATTGGTGGTAAACACGCCGGCACCGGGACAGGGTTTATCGGGCACGACGAGCGCGTAATCTAGACGCTCGGGGTTCTTGCGGAACCCAGCGTGGATGCCTGCGGCTTTAAAACCAGCCGCAGCCGTAACGCCACCCTCGACGGCGCGAATCTTGATATCAAACAGCTCGGTATTCATCGTCTTTATGACTCCTTATGTCAAACAAAAAAAACGGACATCGGTTGGTGCGCCATGCCAGTCGTGATCATGAGACCAGCTTAAGAGTGGCGCCCCACTCGATGCCCGACTACCAAATCGTTAACAATCGAATGTGCTACACCGGGCACGCCACTGTAGGCAAGCCTCGTCGCTCGTCAAAGCCAAAGACGATATTGGCGCACTGGACTGCTTGGCCCGCAGCGCCCTTGCACAGATTGTCGATGGCGCCCGTCGCCACCAGCACGCCCGCGCGCTTGTTGAGCGCGAGGCCAATCTGGGCAGCGTTGGTGCCGACGACCGAAGCCGTCTTGGGCTGCTGACCGGCATCGAGTACGCGCACGAAGGTGCGACCGGCGTAGAACTGCTTGTAATGGTCGACAACGTCCTCAAGGGTCAAGGTATCGAGAGCCTGCGGCGCGAGCGGCAGCGTCACCGTGGAGAGCAGACCGCGCTTGAGCGGTGCCAGGTGCGGGGTAAAGACGACGCGATCGGTCAGGCCAAGGATTTGCTCAATCTCGGGCGTGTGGCGATGCTTGCCCACGCCGTAGGCCTCCAAGTTCTCGTCGGCGCTGCAAAAATGGGTGCGGGCGTTGCAGGACTTACCGGCGCCCGTCACGCCGCTAATGGCATCGACAATCACAGGACCGTTCTCGGCCACCCAGCCCGCGCGCACGGCGGGCGCGGCGGCAAGGCGCGTTGCGGTGGGATAGCAACCGGCGCAGGCGACCAGCACGGGTTTGCCGTCGGCATGGTCGGATGCGGCGGTCTCCAAGTCCTGGCAGAACAGCTCGGGCAGACCAAAGGCACGGGTCTTGAGCAGCTCGGGGCTCGTGTGCTCGGCGGCATACCAAGTCTCAAAGACAGACGCGTCGTTCAGGCGATAGTCGGCCGAGAGATCAATGCAGGAGACTCCCGCGGCAAGCAGGGCGGGCACCTGTGCCATGGCAGCCGTGTGCGGCACGGCCAAAAAGACCGCGTCGCAGTTCTTGAGCTCGGGGGCATCATGCGTCGTGAAGACAAGATCGCTTATGCCGGTGAAGCTCGGGTACACCACAGACAACGGCTGGCCGGCATCGGCGTTGGACGTAATGGCAGCAAGTTCAAACTCGGGGTGACCGAGGACGAGGCGAATGAGCTCGGCTCCGGCATATCCAGCCGCGCCGACGATTCCAACCTTCAAAGACATATCAGACTCCTTGTCTGCGATTTATGCACCGATGCGCATTTCGCAGCGGTCGTTATGAAGTGGGTTGAAACTTTAGCACCAAAAGATGCATTAACACGTAAATGGCTTGCATATTCATGCATTGAAACATTCCCGACACATTCGCTTGAAGGAATTGACAAATGGAGCGGGCCCCGTATTGACCGGCGCTCCTAACGGCGCCGGGCAATACGGGGCCCGCCCATGCGAAAACCAAGTTGTTAGGATGAGCCAGCTGGCTAGAGCTCGACCGGCACCCATTCGTCGTGATTGCAGATAAAAGCCTCGGGATCCTCGACGCTAAAGAAGACGAGCGTGAGGTCGTTAGGCCCCTCATAGTGCTCGCCCAGGTGCTCTAGATGCTTCCACCCGGCTTCGCGCATTTCGCCTAAAGCCCGGTCATCCAAGCCGGCACGCCCGCGCAAGATGAGCCAGCCATGGCCCGGCCACCAACTCGTGGCCTCAAAGCGCTGATTTTGCAGCAGCTCTTGCCACACGTCTTTGATGCGCGCCGTCACAAACCACAGCTTGCCATCCTGGATCTGCGCAAACGAAAATGGACGTACATGTGGCTGCCCGTCCACACTCGTCGCCAAGTACCACGCCGGCACCGACGTCAGGTACTCCAGCACCGTATTCAATCCGTCCATGTGTCCTCCTGGCACTAGCTAATTCGGAACGGGTAGTTAATTTGAGACGCGCTAGAGCTCCAGGCGCTCCTCGCTGCCGTCGATATCACAGAAGCGCGCGGCAATGTTGCGGACCGAAAAGAAAGCAAGGCGGCCGTCGTTGGCACTCTCGTGTTCCTCGCCGATGCCCACCATGTGCTTAAAACCCGCTTGACGCACCTTGTCGCTCGCAACTGCGTCGTCCTCAAGTGCGGCTTCGCCGGTCAATACGATCCAGCATTCCCCCGGCTTCCAGCCCGAGAGCTCAAACTTGGGATTCGCACTCAGCTCCGCCCACACATCCTTGTCGCGCGACGTGCAAAACCACAGCTTACCTTCATCGACCATGGCAAACGAAAACGGCCTCACGCGAGGCTGATGCCCGTCGGCCACATCGGTCGTGGCCAGATACCACGCCGGAATGCGCCTGAGATACGAGCAGGCGCGCTCGAGCTGAGTCATGCGATCGATGTTGGTCATAGAGACCCCTTTCTTGCGCTCGAATCGCGCCTAAACAAGTTGAAGATTGATGACGATGACGCAGATGAGCAGCAACGCCGTCACCACCGCCGCCAACGCATCGCCGCGGCCAAATGCAAGCGTATGCAGACGTGTACGGCCCTGCTCGCCATGATAGCAACGGGCATCCATGGCGGCAGACAACGTCTCGGCATGACGGAACACGCCCGTGAACAGTGGAATCGCCACACTGCCGAGCACACGCACGCCGCCGAGCGGACCGCCCGTCACGCGTGCACCGCGGCTTGCCTGTGCATCGGCCGTCTGCTTCATCTCGGTGGCAAACTGCGGCATAAAGCGCAGCGCTATACCCATGATCATGCCGAGCTCGTGCGCAGGAAGTCCCACACGCGCAAACGGTGCGAGCAGGCGCTCGAAGCCCGCGGTGAGATCGAGTGTCGGTGTGGTGAGCGTAATAGCGCTCATACCGGCCATCATCAAGGTCAGACGGCAGGTCATAAAAGCGGCGGAATGCAGCGAGCCCTCGCTTATCTGCAGAAAGCCGAGCTGCCACAGGATGCGCCCACTCTGATCGGTAAACAAGTTGAGCACCGCGACCACGACGACGATTGCCAGCAGCGGCGCCATCGACGACAGAACGCGACGAGCCGGCACCCGGGACACGACATAGATCAGCACAACGAAAATTGCGACAGGGGCCAATCCGCGGAAGCCGCCGACGGTCAGCGTCGTAATCAAAAACACAAAGCCCAGGAGCAGCTTGGTGCGCGGATCCAGGCGATGGATCGCGCTATCGCTCGGATAGTAGCTGCCAAACGAAAACGCCTCCATCAGCAACCCTCCTCTCGCGCGACCGTTTCGGATTTGGCCTTGTCCGAGACGTTAGAAGAACCGCCTGAGCGACCGATCGGCAAATCTGCCAACTCGTCGGCCAACGACTCAACCGTATAGAGCCCGCCGCGACGCAGCGGCACGCCCGCTTCCGCGAGCGCCAACGCCATGCGCTGGGCAGCGGGAACACCCAAGCCGATTGATTTAAGCTCATCCGCATGCACAAAAACCTGAGCGGGCGTGCCCTCAGCAAACACCGCGCCCTCGTTCATCACGACAATACGATCGCAGCAATTGGCAAGGTCATCCATACTGTGTGAGACCATGACGACGGTCAGGCCCCCATGGTGAAGTCGATCGATGAGCTCCAGGAAATCACTGCGCGCCGCCGGATCGAGCCCCGCCATGGGCTCATCGAGTACCAGGACCTCGGGCTCCATGGCAAGCACGCCGGCAAACGCCACGCGCCGCTGTTGGCCACCCGAAAGCTCAAAGGGACTCTTGTCGCCCACCATGGCCAAGTCGAGGCCCACGCGCGCGAGCGATGACTCAACGCGGTGCGCGACCTCGGCCTGCGACAAGCCAAGGTTGTGCGGGCCAAACGCCACGTCCTGCGTCACGGTTTCGGCAAACAGCTGACGCTCGGGATATTGAAACACCACGCCGACCTTGGCCTTAACCGCGGCGGCATCTTTCTTGTTTGCCAGGTCGAGCCCCAACGCGTAAACGGAACCCTCCTGGGGGCGAATCAAACCGTTGAGATGCTGGACCAGCGTCGACTTACCCGAACCGGTATGACCTGCTAAGCCCAGGAACTCGCCGCGACGCACCGTCAGCGATACATCGCGCAGCGCCCACGGGCTGCTGGGGTCGTTTCCCCAGAGAGCCTGTTTGCTCGATTTGCCCGCAACGGCCGAGCGCTTATGCCAGCGGCGACGCTCGCGCGGACTGAGCGAATAACTGTACGAAACATGGGATAGCTCGATGACGGGCTCCGACGCGTTGCCCTCGTTGTCTACCGGAACAGTGCCGTCAGCGATTTCCAACTGGGACGCGGAAGGCTGCCCCGCAGTGCCTGCCCCGCTCCGCTCGGTATAGGCCTGCGCAACCTCGGCAACCATATCCGCCTCGCGCACCTGCGCGCAAACGGGTACGCCCTTCGCACGAAGTGCCATGCCCAAACGGCACGACTCCGGCATGTCCAGGTTGAGCTGCGCAAGTTCGTCCGCCCGCGTCAAGATTTCCTCGGGCGTACCGAGCATGGCAACGCGCCCCGCCTGAAACACCGCGACTCGATCGGCCTCGGCGGCCTCTTCCATAAAGTGCGTAATCATCACGATGGTCATGCCGCGAGCGTGCAACGCGCGGCAAGCCTTCATGAGGCCCTTGCGTCCACGCGGATCGAGCATCGAGGAAGCCTCGTCCAATATGAGCACGCGCGGTTCCATGGCAAGCACGCCGGCAAGCGCCACGCGCTGCTTTTGGCCACCCGAGAGCGCATGGGTCTCGTGGCGCTCAAAGCCCACCAGGCCCACGGCCTTCAGCACATCTCGCACACGCTGCGCGATCTGGGCCGATGGCACGCCCAAGTTTTCGGGACCAAAGGCAACATCGTCCTCGACAAGCGTCGCCACCAGCTGATCGTCGGGATTCTGGAACACCATGCCTGCGGTCGAACGAATGTCGTAGACCAGCTCGGGATCGGACGCATCCATACCGTTGATACGTACCGTGCCCGCATCGGGCTGCAGCAGCGCATTCAGATGCTTGGCAAACGTCGACTTGCCCGACCCATTGCCACCGAGGATGCAGAAAAACTCCCCGTCCTCGATGTTCAGATCGACACCGTCGAGTGCCGGTGTGGCACCGTCATAGCTAAAGGAAACGCCCCGACACTCAATCATGCGCGGCCTTTGACCTGGTCCTTCTTGGGCGTAATGAGATTAGAGACCGCCTTGTACACCGCCAGCGTCAACACCGAGTTGAGCACGGTCTTGATGAGGTTGAACGGCAGCACGGCAGGAATCATAAGCGGGGCGATCACATCGACCGAGCCATACCAGAACCATACGCCAATGGTAAGGTTAGCGACCATAGACAGCGCCGTAGCGGCAATGACACCGAACACTAGGCCAATCACGGCACCCTTATAGGTATGCATCTTCTGGTACACGATAGCCGCGGGCAGAATGTAGCCCAGCGTAGCAACCAGGTTCATAAGTGCGCCGACCCAATCGCCCGTGGTAAGCGCATGGATAACAATCGCCATAGCGGCAACAGCAGTACCGGCGCCAGGACCATACGCAAAACCGCACACCATCGCCGGCACCAGCGACGGGTCATACGTCAAAAACGGCGCCGAAGGAAGGATAGGCAGCTGCACGTACATAAACAGGGCGCCCAAGGCACACATCAGCGCCATGGTAACGAGCTGTTTGGTGCTCCACCTATTCGTGTTCTCAAAATGGATATGCTGCGACTGTTCAGACATAAGATCACCTGCCTCTTTCATCCGGACTCTAACCGTTGGTACTGGGATCTCACCAGTTCAGCCGGCATGCGAACCAACGCACACACGGGTCGCGGACTCATCGGCTCGGCCGCAGGCACCTCGCCTGCGCCACGGCACCCCTTTAGCACCGCCCGATTTACCGCCAGTGGGGAATTTCACCCCGCCCTGAAACAGCAATTGCAAGTGTAGCACCAGTAGGCTTTCGCGCAAGTATGCCAAGGGTAATTTGTGGCGGGGATCAGTTGCCGCAACAACCACGTTCCCCACCCATCCCAAAGTAGCGCGCCTTTCGCGCAAAGCGCGAAACAGCGAAGGGGACAAGCCACTGCAACAACCACATCCTCCACTCGCCCCAAAGCGGCGCGCCTTTCGCGGCAAAGCCGCGAAACAGCGACCGGGACACGTATTCCCAACAACCAAGTCCTCCGCCCACGCCGACCTCAAGGCCGTAAACGCAGGGAATCCGGGGGCGTGACGGGGGCTTCTCTCCGGAACATTCCGCAGGACGCAGAGAGGCTCCGCAGCGCGAAGCGCGATGCGGAGCCTCTCTGCATG
>DAWCEJ010000391.1:0-4115 GCA_052274955.1 Collinsella sp. | reverse complement strand
ACCACCACAAAGGGGACAGGCACCTTTGTGGTGGTTTTTGTTTAAGCGCCGGCGATGACGAGGGCTGGACGTGAGCTGTCAGTGGCCTCGGCGATCGAGGTGGCGACGGCATGGTCGGGGTCACGGTCCATCACGATGGAGTCGACATCGGCAAGCTCGGCAAAGCGGTACATGCCGCGTCCGTTAACCTTGCTGGCGTCCATGAGGGCGACGCTTTGATGGGTCGCGGCGATCATAGCCGTTTTGGTCTCGGCCATCTGGGGAAAGTCGGTCGTAAAGCCGCAGCTGGGGACAAAGGCGCCGGGGCACATGACGGCCAGATCGGCATGGACCATTTGGAGCGCCTGCATGGTAAGTGGGCCGTACAGATAGCGATGGCCTTTGCGCAGTGCCCCGCCCAGCATGACGACATCGACTAAGGGCATGCTCTCGTCGATGTAATCGGCAATGGTAATGTCGGCCGTGATGACGGTGATGCCATCGCGCTGGTCGAGGAGCCGGACGAACTCGAGCGCTGTGGTGCCCGAGTCGACGAGCAGAGTGTCACCATTGCCGACGAGTTCAATGGCGCTTTGCGCGATGGCCTGCTTGGCGGCGACGTTGACATTGATGCGGCGATCCTGCGTGGAAACGGTTAGGCGTTTGTGGAGCGATACGGCACCACCATGTGTGCGGCGCAGCTTGCCTGCTTCGGCGAGCGCGTCCAGGTCGGCGCGGGCGGTAACGGAGGACACGCCAAAGGTCTGGGCGATTTCTGCTACCTGCACCGAGGCATTATGCTCGAGCATTTCCATGATGGCGGAACGACGCTCGTCGGCGAAAGCTCGGGTTGTTGCGTGGGCCATATCTGCTCCATCATCGTCTGAAATTTGCAGGAATTGTGTTGACTCTATTTTCGTTCATTTTCTTTTTGAGTAAGAAAATACCTTTCGATTACTTATCTTTTCTATAAAAGAAAGACGATCAAGGCTCAAAACTCAATATCGAACACGCGCGCTCGGGTTCGATCCCTTCCGTTTGCTTTTCAAAAATGAAGGTTGAACCTCGCGCGATGACAATATCTCGCACGTGCAAAGCCGCTGAATTTCATACAATGAGCGCAGCAAAACGCAAGGTAAAACGCCTTGTGAACAACTACGCCCGATGTCCAGATGCGGGCGAGGGAGAGGAGCAAACGCTCATGGCACTTGTTACCACCGAAAAGATGCTCAAGGACGCTCAGGCCGGCCACTACGCCGTCGGCGCGTTCAACGTCGAGAACCTCGAGTTTGTTATGGCCGTTCTGGCCGCTGCCGAGGAGACCAAGTCCCCCGTCATCATGCAGACCACCCCGGGCACCATCAAGACCGCTGGTCTGGACTACTTCTACGGCATGGTCAAGGCTGCCGCCGAGCGCGCTTCCGTGCCCGTCGCTCTGCACCTCGATCACGGCGATGGCTATGACCGCTGCATGCAGGCTTTCCGCACTGGCTACACCTCCGTTATGATTGACGGCTCGCACGAGTCCTTCGAGGACAACATCGCCCTGACCAAGTCCGTCGCCGATGCTGGCCGCGCCATGGGCGTGCCCGTCGAGGCTGAGCTCGGCAAGGTCGGCGGCAAGGAGGACGACGGTCCCGCGGTTGAGGGCGAGAGCCCCTACACCGATCCTGCCGAGGCCAAGGAGTTCGTCGAGCGCACTGGCTGCACCTCCCTCGCTATTGGCGTTGGCACCAGCCACGGCGTGTACACGAGCGATCCGCACATCGAGCAGTCCGTGGTCAAGGCCATCCGCGACGCCGTCGACGTGCCGCTGGTCCTGCACGGCACCTCCGGTGTGCCCGATGAGCAGGTTGCCGAGGCCGTGAAGAACGGCATCTGCAAGGTTAACTACGCTACCGAGCTGCGTCAGGCCTTCACCACGGGCTTCATGGCCTACATGGCCGAGAACCCCGCCTGCTTCGATCCCAAGAAGCCGGCCAAGGAGGGCATGCGCGAGATCACCGAGCTGGTTAAGATCCGCATGACCAACCTCAACTCTGTGGGCAAGGCAGAGTAACAGCAAGGGTACTCCGACTCGCTACATATCCCGGGGAGGGACGGGGGCTTAGTTCCCCAATCGTCCTCGGGCATGCAAAAAGCCTCGCTGCGCACTTCGTGCGGCGAGGCTTTTTGCCCCCTGCGGAAAGATTGGGGAACTAAGCCCTCGTCCCTCCCAGGTTGACCTACTCGAGGTCGTCGCCCTTGTGGCGTTAGGGCGGAAAATAATAAGAAGCCTTCGCGCTGCGGAATGATTTTGGAAACTAAGTACGGGGACCCGCCCAAGCCGTTCTGCTCAATCGCCCTTGTGGTGTTGGGGCTGAAAGGGTGGGACGCGTGGGTTATTTGGTTGTTAGGGTTAGTAGGTCGTTGGGGGTTTTGAGGTTGTAGGTGGCGTTTGGGATGTCTTGGTGTGATCCCCATGCCGCTCTGGCAAAACTGACCCCTGCCGAAGTTGCGCATTGTTCGTCGTAGACGGTGTCGCCAACGTAGACGACGTTGCCAGGATTCGCGCCCGTACGCCGGAGATATTCGAGCATGGGTGCGGGTGCGGGTTTATGTTCGGTTGTGTCTTCGACAAGGATGATGTGCTCAAAATACTTATCGAAACCAAGGGGTGCAATTTCTTTTGTGTATTCGTCGCGCGCACGTGAGGAGACGATGCCAAGTTTGCAGCCGCTATCGGCGAGTGTTGCGATGACTTCAAGCAAACCTGGAAACACGCTGATGGTGCTTTTAAAGCTGGCGGCAACTTGGCACCAGCGATCCAACGTTGCCTGCGAGTAGATTCCAAGTTTCTCAAGGGCATCCTTGCCGGGTATGCCGAGGGCAAATTCAAGCTCGTGTCGGGGGAGCGTTTTGCCGGTCTCTTCTTGGACAATCTGGACAAGCGATGATAGAACGCTTTCTTCTGTATCTGCCAATGTCCCATCAACGTCAAATACGATATGGTCAAAGTGCTTCATATGATTGCTCCTCTCTGTTGTTTGCCTGCAAGTTTGATGCGGTGACAGAAGAAAGGCTAGCGGGATTTCTGCCTGGTGCTATCGAGATTCTGCCTCGCTGCTCGATAGCTCGAAGGAGTGCATCCCATTTGTTCTTTAAATACCTGGCCAAGATGGCTTGCTGTCGCAAAGCCGCATTGGCGCGCGACTGTCTGGACCGTTCGCGTGGTGTGTGTCAAAAGTTCGCAAGCACGGTTTACGCGGTATGCGCGCAGATATGCCGCCGGGGTCGTTCCTGCGCAAGCTTCGATAATGCGGTAACACTCTCTTTCGCTTACGCCGGCTGCAGATGCCATCTGGGGCACATCTATAGCGGCTGCATAGTTCGCGCGGATATAGTCCAGGATTGCCTTGAACTGTACGTCGCGGTTGGTCATCCAAGAGGCGTTGTCGGAGGAAAAGAGCGGTTCGGCCTTGGCGTAAATCTGAATCCAGAGCTCTGACAAGCTATTCCGAAGCGCCATCTCGTTCTGCGGCCGTTGAAGGTCGTGGTTAAAGGAACTCTTTAGCAAATCGATAAAGGGCATATCGTCGGGGTTGGTGGGCGACCATTTGAGCACATCGACGCCTCGACATTGCAGTAAAGGATTGATATAGCGCTTTTGAAGGCGTCCCGCGGGATCGCCGAGCATCGACGGCTGAAAGATATGCAACATTTGAATGGCTGGTGCCGAATTGGGTGATTGCAGCGTGCTGTGCAAAACGCCGCCGTTGATAAAGCCGGCGGACCCTTCCTCAAAGCGTACGTGCTCATGAGCCGCGCGCGTTCGATAGTCAATCGCTCCCTGCTCCATGTAGAAAAGCTCAACTTCGGAATGCCAGTGCCAGGGGACGGAATTGCCCGGATAGCGAGCGAATTCTGCGCGTTCGGCAATATAGGGCCAGTCATCGGCGGTCTCGGGAAACGCTTCCTCGCGTCCTCCGCGGTGCAATTCTATGTGATCCATGTTTCGCATGGCATCAGTATAAAGCGCGATGGGCTTAGATTGCTCTTGCCTGTTCGGGGAACGCCTTGTTTAGGGATGCTTGGAGCTTTTCGAACGATGCTCGCAAGTTGAGGTTCTGGTCGGTTGAGCGTTTTGCTTTTGTGGT
>DAWCEJ010000390.1:0-1924 GCA_052274955.1 Collinsella sp. | reverse complement strand
GACATCTCCTCACCCGAAAAAGCGCACGCCAAAGGACGTGTCCTCGCAGGCGGCAATGCGGCGGTCGCGCAGGATCGTCCGCACGTAATACCAGTCGCCCGTGCATCCCGAAAGGTGCAGACCAGCCGCCAGGTAGCACAGCAGTGGATAGTCCGAGAACGCAAACCCCAGGGCAAATGCTGTCGTCACAACAACCGTCGGCGCCAGGCAAACCGCCATGTACCGCCGGCGCGAATACACAACGCCCTCGGCGCAGGCATAGATCATCGCCGTCTCACGATTCGCGCCAAAGGTCACCTGCGCGCCCGCAGGCGCCAGCAGCTTAAAAAACACCGCATGCACCAGCTCGTGCACGGCAAACGACGCCATTGAGACCGCAGCCAAGCCGACTATCCAGCCCAAGACCGCCATCCAGCCGCCCGCGTCAGCCGCATCCAAGTCTGCAGGTCCGCCCAGCAGCATAAACACCGGCACCAGGCACACGGCAAACACGCCGACTACGACCATCCCCCACACAAAGCAGGCGTGCAGAAAATCCTCGTCTTCAAACGCATGTATGTTGGAAATCTCATTCATAGCATCTTAGGATAGCGCCCCTGCCACGCACCCGCCCGCATGTGCGATAATGTCGAACGATATGCACGAATTGACCACCGCGCCGCCGAACCCCGTGCCCGGCCGCGCTCTTACCATATGCGAAGGAGTCCCATGGCATCCAAATACTCCATGAACGACCGTCCCAGCTGGCCTCGCCGCGCCATCGTTACCGCCGGCGAGCCCTACGGCAACAAGGGCCTTCACTTTGGCCACGTTGGCGGCGTCTTTGTCCCGGCCGACTTCTTCGCCCGCTTCCTGCGCGACCGCCTGGGCCGCGAGAACGTCATCTTCACCTCGGGCACCGACTGCTACGGCTCACCCATCATGGAGAGCTACCGCAAGCTCAAGGAGAATGAAGGCTACGATAAGTCCATCGGCGAGTATGTCGAGTCCAATCACTCCCGCCAGGCCGCGACCCTCAACAACTACAACATCAGCTGTGACATCTACGGCGGCTCGGGCCTTGAGCCGGCTGCGCAGATTCACAACGAGGTGACCGCGGAGATTATCGAGCGTCTGCACGAGCAGGGCACCATCTCCAAGCGCTCCACGCTGCAGTTCTACGATGCCAAGGCCGGCACGTTCCTCAACGGCCGCCAGGTCATCGGCCGCTGCCCCATCCAGGGCTGCAAGTCCGAGAAGGCTTATGCCGACGAGTGCGATCTGGGCCACCAGTTTGAGCCCGAGGAGCTCATCGCGCCCAAGAGCCAGCTCACCGGCGAGGTGCCCGAGCTGCGCCCGGTCGACAATCTCTACTTTGATCTGCCGGCCTACCTCGACTTTATGAAGACCTATACCGCCAAGCTCGCCCAGAACCCGCAGGTTCGCTCCGTGGTCTCCAAGACCATGGAGGAGTGGCTGCTGCCGGCTCAGCTCTACATCCAGAACAAGTTCCGCGAGGCCTTCGATGCCGTCGAGGACCAGCTCCCCGAGCACACCGTGCTGGAGCCCGAGGGCAACAAGAGCAGCTTTACCGTCACCTTCCCCAGCTGGAAGGAGCGCGACGACGCCCACGCGGTGCTCGCCAACGGCGGCGTGCGCTTCCGCAGCGGCAAGGCGCTCGTGCCCTTCCGCATCACCGGCAACATCGACTGGGGCGTTCCGGTGCCCGAGGTTGACGGCGTAACCGACGTCACCTGCTGGTGCTGGCCCGAGAGCCTGTGGGCGCCCATCAGCTACACTCGCACCGTGCTCGCACGCGATGCCAAGGCCGCCGGCGTGACCGAGGGCGTCGCCGCCCAGGATGCCGCCCTCATGGGCGAGCCCGCCGCCGATTCCACGCAGGTCCCCGCGCCCACCTACCAGCACAGCTCGCTCGACTGGCGCG
>DAWCEJ010000389.1:0-4763 GCA_052274955.1 Collinsella sp. | reverse complement strand
CTCCCCTGCGGCGGCTTCGGCCCGCGTGCCGCGTCCCTTCCTCACGCTCCCTACGAGGTCACCGACTCGGACGACGTGGGCACCGCTGCCGCCATGTATGTGGCTGCCCTGAACCTCTACGATCCGAGCCAGGCCGATGGCGACGCCACCGTGTTCCGCGCCGGTCTGACCAACAACAAGATCGATTAGTCCCATTCCTCGATCTTGTTGAGCCGGGGACAGCTCGTGTCCCCGGCACCCCCTGTTGACTTGGGGCCCGCGGTCGTTATCTCCCATGCTTCCTCAACGGTAGCGGGTCCTCGTCATGGTGCTCTGCATGTTCTAGCCACACGCGCATGCCGGAGCACATCTACTCATTGCGATCGTTTCATCTTTAGAAAGGACATTTCCATGGACGCTAAGTTTACCGAGCTCGTCGAGCAGCTGAACGGCCTCGATTTTAAGGGCATGTACGGCAGCGACTTCCTGCACACCTGGGACAAGACCACCGATGAGCTCAAGGCTCTCTACATCGTTGCCGACGCCCTGCGCGAGCTGCGTGAGAACAACGTTTCGTCCAAGATCTTCGACTCGGGTCTGGCCGTCTCCCTGTTCCGCGACAACTCCACCCGTACGCGCTTCTCCTTCTCTAAGGCCGCCAACCTGCTCGGTCTTGAGCTGCAGGACCTGGACGAGAAGAAGTCCCAGATCGCTCACGGCGAGACCGTCCGCGAGACCGCTACCATGATCTCCTTCATGGCCGACGTCATCGGCATCCGCGACGACATGTACATCGGCAAGGGCGACGCCTACATGGCCGAGGTCTCCGAGTCTGTCCAGCAGGCCTACGAGGACGGCGTTCTGGATCACCGTCCCACGCTCATCTCCCTGCAGTCCGACTCCGATCACCCCACGCAGTCCTCTGCCGACATGCTCTACCTCATCAACGAGTTTGGCGGCCTCGAGAACCTCAAGGGCAAGAAGGTTGCCGTCACCTGGGCCTATTCGCCTTCTTACGGCAAGCCGCTGTCCTGCCCGCAGTCGCTGATCAGCCTGCTGCCCCGTTTTGGCATGGACGTCACCCTGGCCCACCCCGAGGGCTACGACCTCATGCCCGAGGTCGTCGAGCGCGCCAAGGGTTATGCCGCCGAGTCCGGCACCACCTTTAAGCAGGTCAACACCATGGCCGAGGCCTTCGAGGGCGCCGACATCGTGATCCCGAAGAGCTGGGCTCCGTTTGCCGCCATGGAGAAGCGCACCAACCTGTACGCCGAGGGCGACGACGCCGGCATCGCTGCACTCGAGAAGGAGCTGCTCGCTCAGAACGCTACGCATCAGGATTGGTGCTCCACGACCGAGCTCATGGAGAAGACCGCCAACGGCCAGGACACCATCTTTATGCACCCGCTGCCCGCCGACATCTCCGGTGTCTCCTGCGAGCACGGCGAGGTCAACGCCGACGTCTTCGACATGCACCGTGTGGGCATGTACAAGGAGGCCAGCTACAAGCCGTACGCCATCGCAGCCATGATGTTCCTGCAGAAGGTTGCCGATCCCGCCGCTACCCTCAAGGCCCTCGACGAGCGCAACACCGCCCGTTGGTTCCAGGCCTAAAGCCGCGCTGAGGTAAGCTATGTAAAGGGGGCGCTCTGCCAACCGGCGGGGTGCCCCTTTTTGCATCGTGGGCGTGCGGGATAAGCGCTTTCGATGTAGATGCCCCGCGACGCGAGTTATGGGTACGATGGTTTCAGGGGAGGTATCGCCATGAAACTTGGTTGCGTCATTATGGCTTCGGGCGAGGGCAAGCGGTTTGGCTCTAACAAGATGCTTGCCGATATCTATGGCAAGCCGCTGATTGCCCGGGCCATTGATTCGGTTCCCCGGGGCTTTGACGTCGTGGTTTCGACGCGTTGGCCCGAGGTCGCTCAGATTTGTGATGACAAGCATTGCCCGTGCGTGCTGCACGATGGCGAGCTGCGCAGCGAAAGCGTCCGTGCGGGCCTTTCGTGGGGGGCGAGCCGCGGCTGGAAGGGTTGCCTCTTTTTGCCGGGCGACCAGCCACTCGTGAGTTCGGATTCTTTTGAGGCCATGGTTCGCGCGTTTGATGAGCGTGGCCGCAAGCATCCGGTGCGCCTTGCGTGCAACGGTGAGCCTTCGAGCCCGGTGCTCTTTCCGGCGGAACTGTTCGATGCACTTATGTGTCTTGAGGGCAAGGACGGTGGCGGTTCGATCCTCAAGGACCGTATCGACGTGGTGCCGGTCGAGGCGCGTGCCTACGAGCTGTGGGACGTCGATACCGCCAAGGGACAGCAACGCATAACGGAGCATATCGCCGCCTGCTCGTATTTTGATCGCGTGGCCAACTGCATCAATCAATAAGGAGCAATAATGATCATCATCAAAAACGGCGCGCTCGTGACGCCCCAGGGGCTTCGCCGCGCCGATCTTGCCATGGATGGCGATAAGATCGTGCGGATTGCCGCGGCGATTGAGCCGGCCGAGGGCGATACCGTCGAGGATGCTGCGGGCTGCTGGGTGTTCCCGGGCTTTATCGACGGCCACACGCACATGCAGTGCTGGACCGGCATGGATTGGACAGCCGATAGCTTTGAGACCGGCACGCGCGCGGCTGCCTGCGGTGGTACGACGACCATAGTGGACTACGCGACGGCCGATCGCGGCGTGACCATGCCCGATGCCTTGGCCGAGTGGCATCGCCGCGCCGACGGAACCTGCACGGCCAACTACGCTTTTCATATGGCACTCGCCGAGTGGAGCGAGCGCAACCGCGCCGATCTCGTGGCTATGCGCGAGGCAGGCGTGTCGTCCTTTAAGACCTACTTTGCCTACGATCACCTGCGCTTGAACGATGCCGAGACACTCGAGGTGCTGGAGGAACTCAAGCGCCTGGGCGGTATCCTGTGCGTGCATTGCGAGAACGGTACGCTGGTGAATGAGCTGCAGAAGCGCGTGTACGAGCAGGGGATTCATGGGCCCGAGGGGCATGCGCTCAGCCGTCCGGACGTGTGCGAGGGTGAGGCCGTGAGCCGCCTGCTGTATCTGGCGCACCTGGCCGGGGACGCTCCGGTCAACGTGGTGCACCTTTCGACCAAGCTGGGGCTCGAGGCCATCCGTGCTGCCAAAGCGCGCGGGCAGAAGAATA
This sequence comes from Collinsella sp., assembly GCA_052274955.1. Classification (GTDB taxonomy): domain Bacteria; phylum Actinomycetota; class Coriobacteriia; order Coriobacteriales; family Coriobacteriaceae; genus Collinsella. Next base: position 1,621 of record DAWCEJ010000389.1, on the reverse strand, counting down.
TCTATGTCGAGACCTGCCCCCAGTATCTGATGCTCGACGACACCTGTTATCTGGAGCAGGGCGAGGACGGCTTTGCGGGTGCCAAGTATGTGATGAGCCCGCCGCTGCGCCATGCCGGTGACCGTGCCGCGCTGCGCGAGGCGCTTGTGGCCGGCGAGATCGATACTATCGCCACCGACCACTGCAGCTTTAACCTGCACGGGCAAAAGGACCGCGGGCGCGACGATTTCCGCGCGATTCCCAACGGCGGGCCCGGCGTGGAGCATCGTCCCGTCGCGATTGCCACGAGCTTTGAGGGCAAGCTGGGCCCCGAGGACCTCTGCCGCTTGATGAGCGAGAACCCGGCGCGCGTTTTTGGCATGTATCCGCGTAAGGGCTGTCTTGCCGAGGGTGCCGATGCCGACGTGTGCGTGTGGGATCCGTGCGCGCGTTGGACCATTCGCGCCGCGACGCAGCATCAGGCCGTGGACTACACGCCGCTCGAGGGCTTTGAGGCGCACGGCCGCGCCAAGGCTGTGTTTGTGAACGGCGTGCTGGCCGCGCGCGACGGCGAGCCCACCGGAGCCCAACCCGGCCGCTACGTTCCCCGCTAACAGGAAGGCCGCCAGGGTAGCTAATTTGGGACGGGGCTCTTTTAGCTACCCCTTGAGGTTGGTGGCGATGAGGGAGCGGCCGAGGGCGGCCTCGAAGCGATCTGCCATCGTTGGGTCGGCAAGCGTGTCGACTTGGTTGAGCATGATGCGGGCATTGCTGAGGTTGAGCATCCGCAGCTCTGCATTGAGCACCTGGGCGAAGCGCTCAGGGGTGGCAGCGTCGGTGGGCTCGCAGCCGCAGCGCTCGCAAAAGAGCTTGGGGCGGTGGACGGCTTCGTTGATGGGCTTGCCGAGCCCCGAGGCGCCGACGACCCAGACAACGTTTGCCGTGGCGGCGGGAATTACCGGCTCCCAGGCGGCATGCGCCTTGAGCGGGAGTCGTTTGCTGCCATCTGCCTCGGCCAACACATAGTCAAAGCGCTGCGCCAGCTCGCCGAGCGGCTCGGCGGGGGCGGAGAGCTTGCCTGTCTCCGGGTCCAAAACACCCGCTTGGCAGATGCTTCCGCGGACAAGGCCCGCGCATGCCTCGCAGGTGCAGCCGGGGACATGCAGGGTCCCCGGCTTCCAAGGCGCGGCGTCCAGGCGACGGCTCGACCCGTTCCATGGCACGCCGGCGACGGGAAACATGTGCGTGGTGGTGCAAAGGAGCACGCGGCCGCCAGCGCGCATAAGCTCAAGGCCGAGCGTCTTCAGCAGTGTCGACTTGCCGCCACTGCCGATAATCGCGGTAATGCCCGGCTCGATCTTGAGCGCGGAGGCAAGGTTTCCGCCCGTCGTTTCCATCTATTCACCGCCGTATAATACTGTGATAATAAATAATCATCAGAGTAGCGGTCGAACCGCTTTTGCTCTGCTCAAACCGTAGCACAGGGAGGTGCCCCGGAAATGCTCGTTTATGTTCGCGGCGCCGGCGATATCGCCACGGGTGTCGCTGCCCGTTTGGTGCGCGCCGGCGTGTCGGTTGTCATGGCCGATATCGCGGTCCCCACGTGTATCCGTCGCACAATCAGTTTTTGCGAGGCCATTCG
>DAWCEJ010000388.1:0-9039 GCA_052274955.1 Collinsella sp. | reverse complement strand
GTCAGAAAACTGGAGAGACAAGGCAGATGCTTGGCATAGCGGACGGCTGGAATGCATCTTTATCCTTCCTGAAGTATGATCAGAGCTATTATGCGTGGACTTATGGAACGACTTTTTCGAAGTAGGGCGATTCGTCTAGCTCTGTCTTTGGTGCTGATGGCTTCATTGGTGGGCTGTTCAACAAAGGAAGAGATATCGCGCGGAGGTTCCGGAGAAGTGACTGCGACAGACTCAGGTTCATTAGAAATAGCTGGCGGGCATGCCGATGTGATGTTACAAGGAAAAGGCGTGCTTAGGTCGATTGATGCTGAAGACGCTGTCTGCTCAATAGAGGATTTGAAGACAGGTGAAACTGCATCGTACCGAGTTTCAGATAATGCTGCGAATATGATTGAGTCGATACCGACTGGAGCGCAGGTTTCTTTTAGATACTTTGCTCCGCAACTTGAGGATGAGCTTGCTTCTCTGGTGTCTATATGCACCGATGACAACTAAAAGGCCTGAATTCAAACGGCCTCGGATGGTCAATTGGCTATCCGAGGCCGTTTTTTACTCGACCGGGGCTTCGACCTTGTCGATGGCCCAGGCGGCTCCGAGACCGCCGGTGGTGTTGCGGCGGATGCGCACGGTAACCTCGCGGCGCTCGCCGGCCTGCGTGTAGCGCAGGGGGAAGCTTGCGCGGTTTCGCGTGGCCTCGATGGTGCCGCGTTCGCGGGCGATCCAGTAGTACTCGCCGACGATGCCGAGCGTGTCGGCGCCGTAGGGGAGATAGGTCGACAACTGGTGCAGAAGCGGGCCGGGGCAGAAGACCTCGGTTGCGAAATCGATAGGGAAGTCCTCGGGGATGGTCGGTGCTGCGGGTGCGGGGGTTGGGGCCGCTGCGGGTACCGAAGCCGGTGCCGGTGCGGGAACTTGGTCGCAAGCAGAGGCGGGCACGGATTCGATGACGGGTGCGGGCTCAGGCACCGGTTCCGGCTTAACTGCGGAATCTGCGGGCTTCACGGTGACGGGCGCGTCTACAGCTGCAGTTTCAAACTCAACCTGCATCGCGCTCTCATTCTCGACGCTCGACTTTGCTTCGATGGGCGTGGATGCCATAGTGGTGATGCCGGCGTTGGCGTTCTCGGGGTCATAGACGACCGTGAGCGAGATGGCGGGCTGCGGCGTCTCGGGCTCCGGCGTCGACTCGGTAGCGCCTTGATCGTCGGACTGATCGTCCTCAGCCTCGTCGCCAAAGACATCGCTGTTTTGGAACGCAGGCGTCTCAGGTTGGTTAGCGACTTCTTCGGTTGTCGACTTGGGAGTCTCGTTGAGCTCCGCAGTGGCTTCCTGCTCGGATATGACTTTGGGATCGGTCGTGGCGGCGATTTCGGTTTCGGCTTCTGCCGTTACCTCAATAGCGACTTCGATCTCTGCCTCGGGCTCGGGCTCCGGCACAGCTTCAGCCACGGGCTCGGGCTCGGGACGCTTAACGTGCTTGGGGCGCACGGCCTTGAGGTCCTTCTCGCCGCGCTTCTTCTTTTTGTAGGACTGCTTGGCGCCCTTGGTGGCCTTGGGCTTGTCCTCGCCCTTGGCAAGGGCGGCATCCCATGCCTCGTTGGCGATGACGGTGGCATACAGGCGACCGCCCTTAAAGACGGTCAGCTTAATGCAGTCATCGAGCTCCTCGAGCAGCTCGCGCGTGGACTCGAAGCCCAGGTCATAAGCGGCCATGTCGCCAGCGGCGAGTGCCTCTTCGACCTGCGTCATAAACGTTTGCTTGCCGCACCCAATCGCATCGCGCAGTAGGCGATACAGATAGATGTGGTTGCCCAGCGATAGCGTGGGCCTAACTATTGTCTTGCTCATGGCAAATCTCCTCTTTACACACGTAAAGTATCTTACCATCGCATAGCGTTCGCCATGGCGGCACCCAAGGCAAACGGGCGCGAACCGCTATCGATTCGCGCCCGTTGTACAGGTTGCCTATCTGGGGATGCAGCGCCTAGTTGCCCGATGTCGTGCCTTGGCTTGAACTGTCAGATGTCGTGCCCGATGTGGTGCCACTCGAATTGCTGTTGTTGCTGTCTGCTGTGCCCGTTCCCGACGTGGTGTCGCTCGTCTGGCTGCCCGTGTTCGGCTGCGAACCGTCAGCCGTTTGGCTTGAGTCGGTCGTGCCGGACGGCGTGCCACTGTTGGCCGTAGAGGAATCGGTGCCCTGCGATTGGTTTTGGGTGTTCGAGGACGAATCGGTAGAGGTAGAACTGTCTTGCGTGCCGTCCGCTTGTGCCTGCTGATCTTGCGACTGGGTGTTGTCATTTGCATCGCTCTCGGTCGTGCGCGACGAAAGGATTGGCTCGGGGCGCTCGCCCAGACCCTCGCCGGCGGTGGTGATAAGGATGGCGCCGGTGCAGGCGATGACCGCGACGATGGCGATGGCGATCGAGAAGACGATGACCTTCTTTTGCGTCTGGCTGCGCTCTGCCGCGGCCTTGGCGCGCAAGCTGTCGGGAGCGACGCGCGCCGTGGTCGCGCGCCCCGCAATCTGGCGCATCTCCTGCGTAGTCGCGGCGCCGCCCAGGTGCTCCTCAGCATTAAAATCAACGGGCTCATAGGCGCCGGCGGGGTAGTCGACGTCGGCGTGCGTACCTTTGAGGGCTTTGGCGCTGGCAGAGATAAAGTGGCGGTAGACCTGCGAGGACACAACGGTGATGACCGAGCTCACGGCGGCGCCAATCACCGATCCGGCGATACCGATCTTGGAAGCAAGCGCGACGCTCGTGGCGGCAGCTGCGGCGCCGGCGATGATCTGGGGAATGGAAATGCCGTCGAACAGGCCCTTTTTGGGCGCGATGGCCATGGTCTGTCCGATGGAATGGTTCTCGTGCACGCCGTTGTTGAGCGATGCCGGTGTCATGACGCGCGTGCGCGGCGCGTCGGTGTACTTGGTTGTCATACGGGGTCCTCCCGGTGTAAATCTGCTTCGTTTCGTGTAGCCATCAGGGTACCCACCAGATGTGAATCGTACGTGACATTTAACAGATACCATCAACTCATCAAGGGGGGCTTGCTGTCTTTGGTGCAATAGCTTGATGCTAAACTGGATTTACGATTGTGAGGTGGTTTACGTGATGTACCCGTATATGACATTCGAAGACGGTACCGAGGTCGTTCATTCTGACCTGATAACAGATGGGGATATCGAAAAGGTTATCGTGCATTTTGAACGGCCGACGGCAGAGGGCTTCGACTCCGCTCGTTGTGAGTTGCCTTCCTGTTCGTGGACTGACTGGGAAGGGCATTTTACTCAGAGTGAAAAACGAGCTTTCGAAGAGTGTTTGAGCAAATCATTTAGATTAGTTCGAGTTTAGTTCGAATATAGAAGCCGAATGCGATGACCTAAAGCGTATGCATTTTTAGTATTAGATGCGTATGAAATGGAGGATGTGAATGGATGAGCTAATAGACTTTAAAAAACGATTTCTCAAGAATGGCGAGCTGGTTTCAATTCCAAAAAAGGAAAGCTATAAAAGAATCATGCTGCTATGGGCCGTCTCTTTCTTTGAATTAAATACAAGTTATACGGAGCTTCAGGTTAATCGTGTGCTGTCACAGCTCTATCCTGATTATGCCGTGTTGAGGCGGTACTTGGTTGATTATGGATTCCTATTAAGAGATGAGCGAGGCCTGAAATACGAGGTTAATCGTGATGTTCACGGTATTGAGAGCTAGCCGTCCGGTTCGGGTCCTATATATTGCTAGAGGGATAAGCGAAATAGGCAATTGGTGTGCGAATATTGCTTTGCCAATGCTGATTTACGAGGTAACTCACGATGTTTCTGCAACTGCTTTGATGGTCTGCTGCAGATTTGCCCCCTCTCTGTTTTCAGTTGCGCTCGCGCAGCTGCCTCAGAAGATGGGTATCGGAACACTGCAGGCCATGAGATTGGCAGACTTAATTCGCGCGGGATTATTCGTTTGCTATATTTTTGTTGATAGTAAATGGAGTATGTTTGCTATTACGTGCGCGGTATCGCTTTGCCGAACGGTTGAAATGCCCTGCTTTTACTCGTTGTTAAGAGCCAATACGAATAGTATCAATCGCGACGTAATTAATAATTCGTTTGGGTTTCTGCAGAATTTGATGATGGTTCTGGGGCCAGTTGCCGGCGGTTTTGTTGTCGCTCAATTTGGGGCGGAGGCTGTTCTTGCATTAGACGCGCTTTCTTTTGCCGCGTCGTTCTGGTTGCTGCGAGATGTTCCGTCGGTTATCGAGGTTAATGATAAAGAGGGGATAAGCAAAAATGAAAAAAACAGGACTGCATTTAGTGATCTTAGCGCGAAGCACTTGGCAATTGGTTTCCTATTAATCGATATTTCTAGTGGCGTGGCATTCGGCTCTCTGAATTCTCTTTTGCCAGCTATTGCGCAATTGCAATTTGACTCGTCATCGATACAATACGGATTCCTTCAGAGTAGTCTTACAATCGGACTGTTGTTCGGAAATACAATATATGGTCGTTTAATTAGTGGTTCCGATTGCGTTAAATCATATTGTTTTGTGACGTATCTTGCGCTCGGTGCGTATCTGGCGTTTGGCTATCGCTATGCGTCTGGGATATCGTTTATTTTCCTTTTTATCGTCGGTGCCGGAAACGCCATTCAAGATGTGCTTCTCATAACATCGCTGCAGGATTTGGCGAGAGACGAATCTGAATCGATAAGCCTGTTTTCAATTAGGGAGTCTTTGCAATCGGTTGCTGTTGTTATTTCAACACTCCTTGTTTCGCTGTTCACGAGCATCGCGATGTTCTCAATTCTCGTTACAGGACTTGGTGTATTTTCAATTATGATGGTAGTTGTGTTTCAATTGAATTATTTGCGAAAGATGTGACGTTGATATGCCTAAAACGCTTTTAGTATTTCCCCCAGGATGGAGTCCAGTGGGCCGTATCTTGCCTTGCCTGTTTTGAAGTCATATCTTCAAGAGGTTGAACAATATAATGTTGACATCGTTGACTTAAACGTGGAATTTTACGATGACCTCCTATCTTTTAGACATGTCGAAGAGTGCTGTAAAAGGTATCGGGAATCAAAGGATTCGTTTAGTTCGAATGTTCAATTAACAATCGAGTTGATACAAAAGTCAGCACTTAATGTTGACGAGGCAAAAGATATTTTCAGATCGAAGAGATACTTTAATCTAAAAGAAAGACAATATGCTGAAAACATTTTTAGAAATGCACTCTATATCATAAATCACGTCTCATATGGAGTTAAATACACGTTCAACTCCATAGATCTGCCCTATGATTATTATTCGACACCAGAAATAATGAAATCGCTTGCGGATACCTTGCATAATCCGTTTATTTCCTTCTATGAAACTGCCTTTCTTAAGCGTATTCAGAGGGAAAAAATCGAGTTTATTGGGATTTCGGTGAGCGGCTGTTTCCAATTGATTTCTGCAGTTACGTTAGCGAAACTGATTAAAGAAGAATGTCCATCTGTTAAACACGTCTCATTGGGCGGCAATTACATTACTCGTTTAGCAGATGACTGCATGAAAGAATGGCATCCCTTTTTTGAATACATTGATTCGATAATGATGTATGACGGCGAAGAGCCGCTTGCACGTCTTCTTGAGGCTCTTGACTCTGGTGATGACAATCTCGACTGTGTTCCAAACCTTTGCCATGCTAAAGGTGGAAAGATATATAAAAACCATCGGATTGAGCAAACATTTATCAACGATACAGTTCCCGATTTCGATGGCTTCGCCCTTTCTAAATACTTCATGCCCGAGTTAATATTGCCGGTTTATTCCTCTAGGCAGTGTTTTAATCATTGCGCCTTCTGCACCATTCCCGGTGCTACCGGTGGTTGTTACCGAAAGATGCCTATATCGAGAGTATTTGAAATAATGTGTCGGTTAAATGAAAAATACGGCACGAGAGTTTTCTCTTTTGTGGATGAAACATTCGAAGGCAAAAGAATGGAGCAACTCGCGGATGAAATAAACGCATCGGGAAAAACGTTTTTCTGGCATGGAGAAACGAGGTTCTCTCCAACCCTAAGTACAGACGTTTTCAACAAGATATACCAAAGTGGATGTAGGCAGATTCAGTTTGGCCTCGAGTCATACAACCAAAGAGTTCTTGATCTAATGAAGAAGAACACGAGAGTTGATTGGATTGATCGCAATATCCATGATTGTCTCAATGCGGGTATTCCTGTTCATCTATTCTTTATGATTGGCTTTCCGACCGAAACTAAAGAAGAGGCTCTGAACACCTTAGCTTATACAGAGAATGTTTTGAATTATTCAAAACAGGTATGTGGTGTTCCATATTCCACGAGAGGATTTACGAATTTTGGTCTCGTTATGGGGTCGGATGTTTGGAATCATCCCGATAAGTATGGTGTCTCTGTAATGCCGAAGTCCCAATATGAGGATTTGCGCCTCGAAGTGGATTATGTTTCAGGCACTGGTTTAACTTTAAATGAAGCAAAATCCTTATCTGATGAGCATCATATTGATTTTTATATGCAAGAAGTCATAAACGGTAGCGACACAATTGACTTGCCCCAGCGGCTTCATATTTCAGAGGTGACCTGGATCCTAGATTCTATTCACGCTGTCAGGTATAAGGGACATTTGACCAAAGTAAAGCGACGGCTGACTAGTCTAAATCCAGCTGATCGAATCTGGCTGGATTCCAAGACCTCTGTCGTGCTCGTTGAGCCATTTGCCTACTTCTATAATTCTGAATACCATCATGTCTATGCTGTTTCCCAGTTGGTATACCTTAAGTTGGCCCGTTTATTGGAGGCCGATTGTAGCATTTCTCTTATCCTTGATCAGGGCGATCTCGAGCTGACAAGGACGATAGAAGAACTGTTGCATTATGGATTGCTGAATACAAATATCGATGCCGATTATGTAATGCACGATAATGGTTTTCAATTGGTTAAAAGTTCGTTTGTGAAAGAAGTCGGACGCTCAAAAGAGGGGTTAAGAGTACTGCTGAGTTGTGCCACCCATAGAATGTGTGCGGTTAATGATTTTTCGTTCGCTTTGCTTTCGTTGTTTGAAAAGCCGATTACTAAGAACGAGGTGCGCGACATTTTGAAAAAAGAGGGACTATCGGCAAGCGAGGAGCAATTAAACAAGTTGGTTGATAATTGCATGAAAGCAGATATACTACAATTGATTAGATAGAGGAGGTTTCTGCATGGACGTTATTAACAAAGATCTCTTGGAGCAACTGAAAGAGTTTCAGGAAGAGGGCGTCGTGGTAGAAGTGTTCGACTTTGAGGACTACATGGATAAATTCTGCCATTAGTTTCGGAATTTACTCGCCTCGCTTAAAGGAGAAGTCGATTATCGATTTCTCCTTTTTTAATTAAAGATATTTTTGAAATACATGCTCTTAGCACAGGTTGGCCTCTCAGTAAACTGGGAGGTTGCTTTGGCTGGTTAGAGATATGTGAACGTCCGTTAGACTGAATCTCAGGGTAGAAGGGGCCTCCAGTGTCCAGATCAACAAGGCAATGCTGCGTTTCGGCTAATAAGAACGATGGCTTTTTGCGTGTGGCGGCGGCGTCGCCGCAGATTCGCGTTGCCGATGTCGAGGGCAATGCCGAGGTTGCGCTGGCGGCTGTTCGCGAGGCTGCCGAGCGCGGCGTTCGTGCTCTGGTGCTGCCCGAGCTTAACCTGACCGGCTATACCGCGGCCGACTTGTTCCATAGCCGCACGCTGCTGCATGCCTGTGAGGCTGCTCTGGTGCATATCCTCGACGAGACTCGTGGTCTGCCGATTGTCTTTACCATCGGTCTTCCCGTTGCAGTTGCCGAGAATATCTACAACTGCGCCGCCGTGTGCTGCGCGGGCGAGCTTTTGGGCCTTACGGCCAAGAAGTATCTGCCCAACTATGGCGAGTTCTATGAGCGTCGCTGGTTTGCTCCGGCGCCTGCGGATCCCGTGTGGGTTGAATTTGCCGGTCAGGGTCCGGTTCCGCTGGGTTCGGGGCTTGTCTACCGCTGCTGTGATGAGGGTGCCGAGGATATGGTGCTGGGCGTTGAGGTTTGCGAGGACCTGTGGGTACCGGCGCCGCCTTCGACCGAGATGGCGCTTGCCGGTGCGACGGTGATCCTCAATCCGTCGGCTTCGGACGAGATTATCGGTAAGGCAGATTACCGCCGCAGCCTTATCTCCAATCAGAGCGCACGCCTGTACTGCGCCTATGCCTACGCGGACGCGAGCGAGGGCGAGTCCACGACCGACATGGTCTTTGCGGGCGAGAACCTTATCTACGAAAATGGCTCCAAGCTCGCCGCCACCAAACTGCTTACCTGCGATATGGCCATCGCCGACGTTGACCTTGACCGCCTGGTTGCCGAGCGCCGTCGCTCGACGACGTGGGCGCGCACCGACGATGCGCCGGAGGCCACGACCGTCGAGTTCTCGTTTGAGGGCTCGCTCGCCGAAGAGCCTGTCCTGCGCGATGCGCTCGACATCGACCGTGTCTTCCCCCGCGCGCCCTTCGTGCCTGCCGACCATGGTGACCTGGCTGAGCGTTGCGAGACTATCCTCGACCTGCAGACCGCCGGCCTCAAGACCCGCCTTGCCCATACGGGCACCAAGGCGGCCGTCATCGGCCTTTCGGGCGGCCTCGATTCCACGCTGGCGCTCCTCGTGACCGTGCGTGCGTTCGACGCCTTGGGCCTGCCGCGCACCGGTATCACGGCCGTGTCCATGCCCGGCTTTGGCACGACGCACCGCACCAAGTCCAATGCCGAGTCGCTCGCTCGCGACCTAGGCGTGAGCTTTCGCGAGGTCTCGATCCATGCTGCCGTGGAGCAGCACTTTAAGGATATCGAGCATGATCCGACCGTGCAGGACGTGACCTACGAGAACAGCCAGGCGCGCGAGCGTACGCAGATTCTGATGGATTTGGCCAACCAGGCTGGCGGTTTTGTCATTGGCACGGGCGACCTGTCGGAGCTGGCGCTCGGCTGGGCTACCTATAACGGCGACCACATGAGCATGTACGGCGT
>DAWCEJ010000387.1:0-4614 GCA_052274955.1 Collinsella sp. | reverse complement strand
CTCGCAGCTCATGTTGTAGAAGAAGATCGGCTCCAGGTACGAACGCACGCTGGCAGGCACGTCGCCCACGCCGTACTCGAGTGCGTCGATCACCATGACCGTATCGGTGTGCGTGTTGAGGAACGCCAGCGCGCGCTCCTCCATGGGGCGGCACTCGCCCGATCCGAGCTGCACAAAGTAGAACACGCCGGGCTCGGTAGCCTCGAACGGGCCGTGGAAGTACTCGCCGGAGTGGATGTAGCAGCAGTGCTGCCATTGCATCTCCATGAGCGAGCAGATCGCCATGGCGTAGGTCTGGCTAAAGTTGGGGCCGGATCCCAAGATGTAGAAAAACTCGTGCTGCTGGCAGAGCTCGGCAAAACGGGCGCCCAGCTCGGCGTTGACCTTCTCGCGCGCGGCGGGCAGCAGCGCGTCCATCTGCTTAAGGCCTTCATACATGTCGGCAAGCGCCTCGTAACCCTCCTGCTGGTCGAGCAGCTCGGCGGCGATCAGAGCGCCGATGCCCTGCGGCACCTCGGCCTGTGGCACGCCTTCGCCCCACGGATAGACCCAGGTGGTCCACTTGCCGTTGTCGATCTTTGAGCCCTCGCAGTCGGTGAGGGCAACGACCTCGGCGCCGGCTGCCAGCGCCATCTCGCAACCGTCGACGACCTCCTGCGTATTGCCGCTGTGGCTGCAGGCGATGACGAGTGACTTCTCGCCAAGACTCTTGGGGGCCATCAGGCAAAACTCGCGCGCCGTGTAAACCGTCGAGGTAAACGTGGTCGCCTCGCGCTTGAGCAGCTCGTTGGCCGGCATCAGGTCGATCATCGAACCGCCGCAGGCGATCCAAAAGACATTCTCGACCTTGCCCTTGCGCTCGATAATTTCCTGAATCAGATCATGTGCGTTCATGCTGATGCTCCTCCTTGTGTGATGGCTTTTGGTGACGGCCGCTCGTACCTGCGGTCGTTCTATGTTGTCCTATTTATAGCACGCACGACGACGCACGTGAAGTCATTTCACCAAATTTGTTCTATGTTGTTCTATCTATGAACGTTAGATGTCGAATACGTAGCGCGAGCCCACGATCTTTTGGCGGCCGAGCAGCAGAGGTCGCTCATCAAAATCGGTAAAGTACGCCTCCATGTAGAAGAGCGGCTCGCCGATCGGAACCTCGAGCAGCGGGGCCGCCTGAGCATCGGCAAGCGCAATCTCCACCGTGCAGGGATCGGATTTGAGCGGCGCGCGACCCGAATGCTCGGCAACAAGCGCAAAGATCGAATTGTCGGTAAGGTCCTCGTCGGCCAGTGTCTGCAGGTAGGGATGGTCTGCCAGCACAAAGGCGTTGTTCTCGAGCATGACGGGGATGCCGTCGGCCGTACGTACGCGCTCGACCACGATAAGCTCGCAGCCGGGCTCCACGCCAAAAAACGCCGCGTCCTCGCGCGTCGCCGCGACCACCGTGCGCGACACCAGACGCGCGCCCGCCACCATATCGTTGGCAGCACAGCCCTCGGTAAAGCTCTGAACATCGCCTTTCTGGACAATCTTGCGCTTGAGCTTGGGGGCGCATACAAAGGTGCCCCTCCCCTGCTGGCGGTTAAGGTACCCCGCGCGCGACAGCTCCTCGATGGCGCGGCGCACGGTGATGCGCCCCACGCCGTAGGACTTCGCGAGCTCCATCTCGGATGGAATGCGCGAACCGGTCGGATACACGCCGCGTGAGATCTCGCCCTTTAGGTCGTCCATAACCTGCTGATACAGCGGCACGGCAGGCACCTCGGCGCGCTCGGAACGCCCTGTTTTGCTCTCGGTTGCCATAGTTTACGCTCCATCCCGTGCGTGCTCGGATTCAAACTCTTCAATCGCCGCCATAAACTGCTCGCCAAAGGCGTCGGCCTTTTTCTCGCCAATGCCGTTGACCTGGATCAGCTCCTCGCGCGGTTGAGGGCGCAGGCGGCACAGGCCGCGCAGAGCCTTGTCGGAAAAGACCATATACGGCGCCATCTCCAGCTCGGTCGAGATCTCCTTGCGCAAGGCACGCAGGCGCTCGAACAGCTCGGCATCGTCGCCCACGCGCGGGCGCTGATCCAGCTCAGCCTCCTCGCGCAGCAGATCCACCGCGCGGCGGGCGCGGGCCGAGGCCTTGCGCTTGGACGCGCGACGCTTAACGGTAAAGGCGAACGCCTCATCCTCGACCTCGCCGGCACGCGGGCCCAGCCCAACGACCGGGTACTGCCCCTGCGAGGTGGCCAGATAACCGCGGCCGCACAGCTGGCCGATGATGTCCTTGATGCGCCCGACCGATTCGCTCGACAGCTCACCGTAGCCGCGGTCCTCGTCCAGATGCATCTGGCGAATGCGCTCGGTGTTGCCGCCGTGGAGCACGTCGGCGATCAGCGACTTGCCAAAACGCATGGGACGCGTGGCCACATAGCGCACAGCGGCGCGGGCCATATCGGTGACGTCCTCGACCTCGAACTGTGTGAGGCAGTTGCTGCAGTTGCCGCAGCCCTCGGCGTCATCCGTGGCGGCGCTGCCCGCACCAGCCGCTGACGCATGCTCGGCCGCGGCCTCGTCGCCAAAGTAGCGCAACATGTATTCGCGCAGGCAGCCGGTGGTATTGCAGTAGCCCTCCATCTGGCTGAGCAGACGATATCGATTCTGGAGCGCCCACGCGCGTTGCTCGTCGTCAAGTGCCTCGTCGGCAGCATCTCCGCGGTCGATCAAAAAGCGGCGCATGCGAAAATCGTTGCCGTTCCACAGCAAATGGCAGCTGGCCGGATCGCCATCGCGGCCGGCGCGGCCTGCCTCCTGGTAGTAGGCCTCGATGCTCTCGGGCACGTTGTTGTGGATCACGTAGCGCACGTTGGGCTTGTCGATGCCCATGCCAAAGGCGTTGGTCGCACCCATCACCTGAATATCGTCGTCGATAAAGGCGCGCTGGCTTTGACGGCGGGCGTCGTTGCCCATGCCGGCATGGTAGCGGCCAACGCGAATGCCGCTGGGGCCCAGCGCTTCGGCGAGATCGCCTGCCAGCGCATCGACCGTCTTGCGGGTCGAGCAATACACGATGCCGCTCTCGCTCGAATGCGCGATCACGTAGTCGCGCACCCAGGCGGTCTTGGCCTTGTCGCCCATCTCTTCGCAACCAAAGTAGAGGTTCTTGCGATCGAAGCCCGTCACCACCGTCGCCGGGTTTTGCAGGCCGAGCATCTGCTGAATGTCCGCGCGTACGCGCTCGGTCGCCGTGGCGGTAAAGGCCGCCACGATAGGGCGTTGCGGCAGGGAATCGATGAACTCGCGAATCTGCAGGTAGGCGGGGCGGAAATCCTGGCCCCACTGGCTCACGCAGTGGGCCTCGTCAATGGCCACGAGCGGCGCGCCAATGCCGCCGTCCGCTGCGACCTCCTGCGCAAAGGCCAAAAAGCGCGGCTCGAGCAGGCGCTCGGGCGCCACGTACATAAGCTGGTAGCGGCCCTCGCGCGCCCGCTTGAGCACGGTATTTTGCTGGGCCGGAGTAAGGCTGGAGTTGAGATAGCTGGGTCGCGCGCCCGCCGCGAGCAGCGCACGGGTCTGGTCCTCCATAAGGGAGAGCAACGGACTCACCACAAAGGTGATGCCGGGCAGCATGAGCGCGGGCACCTGGTAGCAAATGGACTTGCCGGCGCCTGTGGGCATAACACCCAGCGCATCGCGACCGGCAAGGATCGCATCGACCATGCGGTCCTGCCCCGGGCGAAACGAGGTGTAGCCAAAATAGGCGCCGAGCGTGTCGAGCGCCATCTGCTGCATGCTATCGGTCATGGTTTCCTAACGTCCAAGTCATCTGCCGCCGATTATACGCCGCCACGCGGACCGGTGGCGCACGGCTGCCGGCCACGGGCGGCGCAATCCGAAAGGAACGAGCGTGGATTTTTGGACACTTTCCGGATGAGCGTGGATAATCTCCCACTTTGAGGCCGTAACCGAGCCAAAAACGGGAGATTATCCACGCTCATTCTATGGGTAGTCGATGTTTTGGCAATGTCAGCGAAAGCCCGCCAGAGCGAGCAAGGTGCCTTGAAACAAGGCGGCATTGATCTTCTGATCATGCCGCCGAAGTTGAAAGGCAGATTGCCGCTCTGGCGGGCTTGCAGCGTCGAGCCGTTGCGCGGTTTGGAAAACCGCGCAACTAGAGCTACATCACCATGACGTAGCGGCTGCCCACGTAGTACTGCTTACCCATCAGGACCGGCTCGCCATTGGGGCCGATAAAGCCGGCACGAAGGTTGAGCAGTGGATCGTGCGGAGCAATGCCCAGCTCAGCCGCCTGCTCGGCATTGGCGCGAACGGCCTCGACCGTGCGGTAGCCAACCGAGACAATCGGCGTTCCGCCAACACGCTCGACCTCGGCAAAAATGGACTTGTCCTCAAGATCGGCCGTCAACAGCTCGCGGTAGGCGTCAAACGGCACAAAGATGTTCTCCTCAAAGATGGGCTCGCCGTCGGCCGTACGCACGCGCTTGATATGCAGCAGCAGCGCATCCTTCTGCAAGCCAAAGAACTCCATCTCGTTTTGACGTGCCGGCACAATCTGGCGATCGACCACATGTGCGCCCGCCTTCATGCCATTGTCGGCACACAGCGCGG
>DAWCEJ010000386.1:0-6795 GCA_052274955.1 Collinsella sp. | reverse complement strand
CTTGGCAGACCAGAACAGCAGCAGGTCGGCGAGCTCATCGGCCTTCATGCCATAGCTCGAGTAGATGCCGTACTTAAGACCGCGGCCAAAGTTCTCAAAGAACTTCTCGTAGGCCTCGCGATCGTTGTCACGCATATCCTCAAGGTCGGCGGTGATCTTCTTTTCCACACGCTTGGCAATAGCCTTAAGCTGACGGTTCTGCTGCAGCGTCTCACGCGAGATGTTGAGCGACACGTCGGCAGAATCCACGACGCCACGGACAAAGTTGTAGTAGTCGGGCAGCAGGTCGTCGCACTTCTCCATAATCAGCACGTTAGAGCTGTAGAGCGCCAGGCCCTTCTCGTAGTCCTTGCTGTACAGATCGAACGGGGCGCGACCCGGCACAAACAGCAGCGCATCGTACTCAAGCGTGCCCTCAGCGTGGAAGCTGATAGTGCGCGCGGGATCGTCAAAGTCGTGGAATGTGGACTTGTAGAACTCGTCGTAGTCCTTCTGCTCGACATCGGAGCTGCGTTTCTTCCAGATCGGTGTCATGGAATTGACGGTCTCGAGCTCCTGGTAGTCCTCGTACTCGGGCGTGTAGTCATCGCCAGCATCCTCGGGCTTGGGCTTCTGGCGGCTCTTGGACACCATCATCTGTATCGGGTAGCGCACATAGTTGCTGTACTGCTGAATCAGGCTCTTGAGGCCCCACTCGGTCAGGAAGCGATCGTAGGTCTCGGCCTCGCCGTCGGCGTCGAGCTTCTCGTTCTCGCGCAGCGTCAGGATGACATCGGTGCCGTGCTCGGCGCGCTCGCCATCCTCGATGGTGTAGCCCTCAAGACCGTCGGACTCCCAAACGTGGGCGGCATCCTCGCCATAAGCGCGGCTGACAACCTTCACGTGGCTGGCGACCATAAAGGCGGAGTAGAAACCCACGCCAAACTGACCGATGATGTCGACATCGGAACCCTGCTGCTCGGCGTTCTCGGTCTTAAACTCCTCGGAGCCGGAATGGGCGATGGTGCCCAGATTGCGCTCGAGCTCCTCGGCGGTCATGCCAATGCCGTTATCCGAGATGGTAATGGTGCGGGCGTCTTTATCAAAGGAGACGCGAATAGCCAGGTCGCCCTGGTCGAGCTTGACGCTCGGGTCCTGCAGGCTCTTAAAGTTGAGCTTGTCGACGGCGTCGCTCGCGTTAGAGATAAGCTCGCGCAGGAAGATTTCCTTATTGGTGTAGATGGAGTTGATCATGAGGTCGAGCAGTTTTTTGCTCTCGGTCTTAAATTGACGCATGTGCAGTCCTTTCGCGCTACCCCCGTCCGCAAAAACGGCCCGGTTGCCCGAGCCGCATCGCAGACCTGCTATGTTCAGACTTAGATTTTATAACCCATTAGCGCGCATATATACATACGGAATCGAAAAACTGTATGTCCAAACGCTCTGATGCGCCAATTGCCAAGGAGTGTCCCCAACTGCCGGCAGAAAAGGAACGTCCCTATCTGCCACCCTCGACCCGTTTGGCCATCCAGGCATGGGGCTGGCCTTCATCCTCATAGTCCACCGGGGCAATCTGCGTGTAACCCGCCTTGGCATAGAGCGGCAGCACGTATTCCTGCGCGTGCAGCTTAATGAGCTTGGCGCCGGCATCACGCGCGGCAGTATCACTGGCCTCGACAATCTTGCTCGCCAAACCACGACGACGCATAGCCGGCAGCACGGCGACGCGCCCCATAATGTAGGTCTCCCCCGCTGCGACGCCTTCGTCCAAGTCGCACGCCGGCGACACCGGAGCCTCTGCGTCAGCCGCGCGCTCAAGCTCTTCGGGAAACACGCGCGAGCAACCGGCAAGCTCGCCGTCTACATAGAGCGTCACATGAATGCAATTCGGATCCTCGTCGATAGCGTCAAACTCGTTCTCGTAGCCCTGCTCGTCCATAAAAACGACGCGGCGCACCAACGCCGCGTCATCAAAGCATCCCGTCTTAAGTTGGATATCCATGGCTGCCCTTTCATTCAATGCGAACGTTAGGGACAGATTTTAGCGAAAATGAGCTCCGCGCACGCTAAACTTCGCGCGAGCCTTCGCCAGGCAATCGTAATGACCCACGTTATGGGCATCGCTCGCGATGAAGCTGTACAGGTTCTGATCGAACAGGCGCTGTGCCGGCTTTTTCTCGCGACCAAAGCGACCGCCGGCAATAAAGTCCGCCGAAGCCTGCAGCTTGCAGCCCATATCGACCAGGCGCTCCGCCACGCTTACATCCTTTTGAACCGCACGATAGCGCTCAGGATGAGCGATGATCACCTGGTAGCCACGGCACTGCAAATCGTAAATCGTGTTCTCGTACTCTCTAAACGCATACGCATCGGCATGCGTCGAAAGCTCGAGCAGAAACTCGTTGGTCCCATCGAAATGCAAGTGATCCGCGGCATCGATACCAAGCTCAACGAGCTTTCGATGGTTGACCTCGAAGCCCATCTGGAGCGGAAAACCGTCAGCGTTATCGCGCAGCAGCTCAAAGGCATCCCACATCTTGTCGTAATCAAAATAGGGATCACGGCAGTGAGGAGTGCAAACGATTCTGGTTACACCGGCCCGCTTGGCAGCCTCGAGCATCGCCAAGCTCTCTTCGAGATCGGCGGCGCCGTCGTCTACACCCGGCAAGATATGGCAATGAATGTCACGCATAGGTCAGCCTTAATCAACTAAACGTTTGCTCGGTTGGTGAAGATGCCCTTTTTGGAAGTGCCCTGATCGTCGGAGCCCTTCTTAACCTTCTTACCGTCCTTGGTGTAGTAAGAATAGTAGTACTCGCTGGTCTCGGTCTCGCAGTAGTTCATAACGGTACCGATGAGCTTGACCTTCTCGGACTTCTTAAGCTGACCGATAGCGTTGAGCGCCTCCTCGCGCTTGGTGAAATCCTCACGCACGACAAAAAGCGCGCCGTCGGTCAGGCTGGCAATCTCGGCAGCATCGATGAAGGTGCCTACCGGAGGAGCGTCGAAGATGACGTACTGGAACTTGGCGGACAGTGCCTTTACCAGCTTGGCAAAGCGATGAGAGACGATGATGTCGGCAGGATTGGGAATATGCGGCTCGGCATCGAGGAAGTAGAAGTTCTTCTGACCCGTCTCGACAATTGCCTGGTCAATGGAGATCTGCTCGGAAAGGACCGCATAGAGTCCGCCGCGCGAACGAACGCCGAGCATATCGGCAAGGGACCTGCAACGCATATCAGCCTCGACCAGCAGGACGCTCTTGCCGCTGGTGGCGATAGCCTGGGCAAGGTTGATGGAAACCGTAGACTTGCCCTCGTTGGGAATCGAGGACGTAACGGTGATGGTGCGAATGGGGTCGTCCACGCTCGCAAAGCGGATGTTGGCCAGAAGGGTCTTGGCGGCATTCTGTACAACGAGCTTATCGGTGTTCTTTGCCTTAGCCATGCCTATTTACCACCTTTCATAGCCGGAATTCGGCCAACAACGGGAATGCCCAGGAGCTCTTCTGCCTCTTCGGCACCGCGGATGCGGGTGTTGAGCATGTCTGCCAAAACGACATAGGCAACTGCGATAAAGATGCCCGCGAGGAAAGCGACAGCAACGTACAGCATACGCTTGGGACCGCTGGGGGCTTCGGGGGTCTTAGCCTCGTCGATAACGTTGATGCTCTGGGCAGCGCCGACGTTCTGAGCGACCGTACTCACCGAGCTAGCTATGGCCTTTGCGACCTTAGCCGTCTCCTTGGCATCGGTGCCAGTAACCGAAAGCGTAATGACACGCGTGGTGGTCTCGGAGGAAACAGACACCTTGTAGTCATCCAAATCGGTGAGGCCCAGTTCATTGGCTGCGCCGCTCTTAACGCTATCGCTATCCAGCAGCGTGGCGATATCGTTGGAAAGCATCTGGCTCGCCGAGAGATCGTTGTAGCTCATCTGACCGCTATCGTCGGTCTTGGCGAGAATGTACATGCTCGTCGTCGCGGTATAGGTGTTGTCCATCGCAACGAAGGACACGATGCCCATGGCGATCGCGCAGACCACCGGAAGGGTGATGACCAGCTGAAGGTGCTTTTTGAGCAGCTGGAACAGTTCGAGAAGGGTCATGCAGCTTGCCTTTCATTTCCCCAGTTCGGATTGACAAAACTGTCCGTATGTTATCGCATCTTTTTACCGAGACCAAACTCTATACATAAGAAACAGGCTCTCCTGTAAAAATGTCGGAAGCAATCGTAAAATTGCACAACAACGCCGCACCCGAAAGTCAAATGCGGCGTCTACATCAATATCTGTGTTGTATCGCTATGCGAATGGCTCGTCCTGCTGTATGGGAAACGTCACCGTAATGGTGGTTCCCACGCCCAACTCGCTCGACAGATCAAGCGTGGCGTGATGATACAGGGCCGCATGCTTGACAATGGCAAGCCCCAGGCCGGTTCCGCCGCGTGCCTTGGACCTACTCTTGTCCACGCGATAGAACCGCTCAAATACCTTGCCCTGTTCTTCAGGCGCGATACCGATTCCCGTGTCGGCGACAGCGAGGAACGGATGGCCTTCGTCGTTGGTGCCGCACTGCAGCGTAACCGTACCGCCGGGCCGATTGTAGCGGATGGCGTTGCTTGCCAGATTATAGATGAGCTCGTCGACCAAGCGCGACACGCCTTCGATGACCACAGGCTTGGTCTCATGACTTATCGTCACATTCGCCTGACGGGCAACCTGTTCAAGACGCTGCTCAACCGCGTAGATCGCACGCGAGAGCTCAATAGGCTCCGTGGACCCAATGGGCACTGCCTCGCCTTCAGTTGCACGTTCGGCCTCGTCCAAGTTAGACAGCGTAAGGATGTCGTTGACAAGCGCTGCCAAGCGGCCCGCCTCACGATAGATGCGACCGCCAAAGTTGCGCAGGTCGTCCTCGCCCTCGACCATGCCATTTGCGATGAGCTCGGCATAGCCCGAAATCGCCGTAAGCGGCGTCTTGAGCTCATGGGTGATATTCGCCGTGAACTCGCGGCGCATACGGTCGTTGTCCGCTAGCACCGCCATTTGGCGCTTGAGTTCCTGGCGCTGCGACTCGATGCGCTCAAGCATGGGGACCATCTCGGCATAGGCGTGCTCATAGCTACGGCGTGGGTGATCCAAATCCACCTCTTGCAACGGCGCGATGATGGCACGGGACTCACGGCGCGCCATAAAAAACGAGAGTACTGCACCCGCTGCTGCGATAAGCAGCATCGGCGCCAGCATCGACAGCAAAATCGCCGCAACGCCAGGCTGGGCCTGCGCCAAGCGAACGACCTGGCCGTTATCAAGGGTGACGGCGCGATACAGCATAATCTCGTCGAGTGTAGAGCTTGCGCGCTCCGCGGAACCCGAACCACTCTCAAAGGCCTCGATGACCTCGGGGCGATCGCCATGGTTGGGCAGTGTGGAAGGCGACGCCTCGTTGTCGTAGGCAACAGATCCGTCCTTATTGATCAGCGTGATACGAAGATCCTCGCGATCGAGGCTTCGCAAGAACGGAATGGGCTCCTGCTGCTCGTCGAGGGCGGCAGCAATGAGCTCGGTTTCCTGCGCCAGATTGGCACTCGTGGCATCCGCCAAAGTGTTTTGCACAAAGAACGCACCCAGCACCGTAAACGCCACGATAACCGCCATGGCGCAGACAAAGATCGTCACAAAAACGCGGTGCGACAGCGTATGTTTTCCCTGGGGGGCGAAGACCACGGGTTACTCCTCCGATGCGGTGGCCGCGGTGTCGTCGCCTTCGGCACCATCACCGGCAGAAGGCTCGGCCAGGCGATAACCCACGCCGCGCACGGTCTCGATGGCGCTGGCATGCTCGCCCAGTTTTTGGCGAAGCGTCTGCACGTGCACGTCAACGGTGCGCGAACCGCCGTCGAAGTCCCAGCCCCACACGCTCTGCAGCAACGACTCGCGGGTAAAGACCACGCCGGGCTTGCGCATGAGGTACTCGAGCAGGTCGAACTCGCGCAGGGTGAGCTTAAGCGGCTCGCCGGCAACGGTCACCTCGCGATGGCTAGGCGAAAGCACGATGTCGCCCACGCTGAGCACATCGCTCGCCTGCTTGACCATGCCGCCGCGACGCAGCAGTGCGCGGCAGCGGCTCGCAAGCTCCATGAGCGAAAACGGCTTAGTCAGGTAATCGTCGGCACCGCCATCGAGCGCCATCACCTTGTCGAGTTCGGTGTCCTTGGCGGTAAGCATCATGATGGGCACCGTCGCCGTCAGGCGATCGGCACGCAGGCGACGCATAATCGCCAAGCCATCGGTGTCGGGCAGCATGATATCGAGCAGCACAGCATCGGGCACCCGTCGCGCCACGGCAGCTTTAAACTCGCCATCACACGAAAAGCCCTCGGCCTCGATTCCCTGCTTGCGCAGCGCGTAGACTGTCAAATCCCTGATGTTGTCATCGTCCTCGACGTAATAGATCATGTTGAACCCCTTTGCGGCCGATATGACCGCATCTTAACCCTAAAGGCACCTGTAAAAGACAGCGTCAGCCAAAACGCCCCGTCAAATAATCCGCGGTGCGCGGATCGGACGGATTCTTAAAGAGTTGCGCGGTGGGCGCGTGCTCCACCAGCTCACCCAGCAAAAAGAACGCAACCGAATCGGAAATACGCGCGGCCTGCTGCATGTTGTGCGTCACGACCACCAGCGTGCAGGTCTCCTTGAGCTCGCAGGCCAGCTGCTCCACCACCAACGTCGACACAGGGTCGAGTGCCGAAGTCGGCTCGTCCATCAGCAGAATGTCGGGCTGCACGGCAAGTGCGCGGGCGATGCACAGGCG
>DAWCEJ010000385.1:0-15577 GCA_052274955.1 Collinsella sp. | reverse complement strand
AAATAAGGGTGTAGCAATCTTGCGGCACAATAGATAGCAGCCGACGCGCACCTACGAAAGGAACCAATATGGCCGAGCTCCAAGAACTCCGTCGCTACCGCCGCGACTTGCACAGGATCCCGGAGCTCGACTTCGATCTTCCGCAGACGATCGCCTATATCGAGGGCGTGTTGGCACCGCTCACCTGCGATGTGACCCATCCGTGCCCCGGCTGCGTCTGCGCTTTCTTCGACGCTGGCGTTGGCGCCGCGCATGCCACGGCGATTCGCGCCGATATGGATGCGCTGCCCATTGCCGAGGCAACGGGGGCAGCGTTCGCTTCGACCCATCCCGGCAAGATGCATGCTTGCGGGCACGATGGACACATGGCCATGGCGCTTTCGGCGGCAACCTTTGTCGACCGTACGATCCGTGAGCAGCCGGGCGCCATTAAGCGCAATGTGCTCTTTGTGTTTCAGCCGGCCGAGGAGACGACTGGTGGTGCCAAGACGGTGTGCGAGAGCGGCGTGTTCGAGCGCTACGGGGTGGATCGCATCTTCGGCTTCCACGTGTGGCCCGATCTGCCCGCCGGCACGTTGGCGAGCTGCTCCGGTCCGTTGCTGGCGCGTTCGAGTGAGACACACATTCATATCCATGGCACGAGCATCCATATCGCTAAGACCTATGGCGTTCCGGTCGAGGAGTCGCACGATGCGGCGCTGGCGGCTGCCAAGTTCTTGGTTTCCGAGCGCGAGCTCATGGACGAGTTGGGTGTCGACGAGCCCTGCATTGGTAAGTTCGGCCTGCTGCAGGCCGGCACCGTCTGCAATGCGGTGGCGGGGGAGGCCCATGTTGCCGGCAGCCTACGTGTGTTTACGGACGACATGTTCGACCGCGCGCGCGAGGGCGTGCGCCGCGTGCTGGACGATGCCTGCGTCGCAACGGGCTGCACATATGACCTCGATTTTGCCGAGGGCTATCCGCCGGTCGATAACGACCCCGAGCTGTTCGCCCACATTGCGCCTGTCTTGTCCGAGCTGCAACTCGTGGATGAGCCTTTGCTGATTGCCGAGGACTTCGCTTTCTATCAGCGCCATCTGCCAGGCGTGTTCTTCCTCCTGGGTACGGGCGTGCCGGAGGGACAAGATAATCCGATCGATTCGGATGGCTGTCCCGCCTATGCCACGAGCGCTCTGCATACCGATACCATGCTCTTTGACGAGGAAATTCTACTCAAGGGCCTCGATGTCTACAAACGATTGCTTAACTTGGAGTGACGATGAAGCGCCGACAGTCTTCCGTATATAGTCCGGGTGGATGCGGGTGTGGCTTGCTGCTGCTTCCGGTTATTGCTGTGAGCATTGGCGTGATGTTTGCGCTTGCCGGGTTGGCCGCGGCGGCGCTCGTGCTGCTGATTGTGGCCATTGGCGTGACGGTCTGGCTGTGCCGTTCTCGCGAGCAACGTCGTGCCGATGGTAAGACCAATGTTGGATGGACCATCTTTTTAGTCGTCGCCTACCTATTGAGCATCAGCTATTTAGTTTTCTTTATCCTGTTGCTTGCGAGTACATTTACCGGGGAATCCGTCACGTTGGGTTGATACACAGCCAGCAGACGGTCGTGCAAAGTGCGTTTGCTCGGCGTTCGGATAACTGCATTGGCCGTTTATCGCAACTTTAGCTCACAGCTAATGAATTCAAGTCCAATCCTTCCTACGATGTGCTGTGCGCCGGCGCGGTAGCCGGATCATAGGAAGGATGCATAATGGCAAAAGAGGGAAAGAAGCCGATCGGCAAGATTGTCCTAGGCGTCATCGTGGTGCTGGTTATCGTCGGTGCCGTGGGCTCTATGGGTGGCAATTCAACCGATTCGTCTGCGAGCGATTCGGCAAAACCTGCCGAGGCGACACAGCAGGCTGAGGAGCAAAAAGAACCGCAAGAACCGTATACCATTGCTGACGAGGCTGAAGACACCTCCAATCAGTTTGCCTATAAGATCACGGGCACGCTGACCAATAACACGGACAAGGAAAAGAGCTACATTCAGATTGAGTATGTTCTGTATGATGCCGATGGCAACCAGGTTGGAACGGCTCTTGCAAACACCAATCATCTGAAGGCGAGCGGCTCCTGGAAGTTCGAGGCGCTGGGTACGGTGTCTCCTGACCAGGTTGCTAGCTGGGAGCGTTCGGATGTAAGCGGTTTTTAGCATGTTGCATGCACTGGGGGGAGGTGAAGTCGTATGCCCGATAAAAAGCTGACCGAGGAGCTGCTCAATGAGCTTCTCGATGCGCCGAACATCGATGGCTATATCAGGGAGCACGACTTTGCCGCCCCGTCGCTTTCGGACTACCTGAAGCAGCTGCTGCAGGAAAAGGGCTTGGAGCGCTCGCGCGTGGTTCGTATGGCCGATCTCAATGAGACCTTTGGCTATCAGATCTTTACCGGTGCGCGTCACCCGAGTCGCAATAAGGTGCTGCAGATTGCCTTTGCGATGGCGCTGACGCTCAAAGAGGCCAACCGTGCACTGGCGGCTGCCGGGGTAAGCGTCCTCAACTGCAAGGATCGCCGTGATGCGATTATCATCTTTTGCATCGATCGCGGGTGCAGCCTCCAAAAGGTCAACGAGGAGCTGTATCGCTTTGGCGAGGAGACGGTGAGTTAGCGGCTGATATCTGAGCCGGCGGAGCTGCCGAACAACGATGCAAACGAACGGGGCGCGGATGCCATGGGGTGTCTGCGCCCTGCGCTATGATGGAGGCTATGGATACTCAGACCACAACATATTCCGATGACGAGCTGACCGCAGCGCTTGCCGAACATCTGGCGTCGCTCGATCGCGACGACAGCTATCGCGTGGAGCGTGTACTTAAGCGCTCGTCCGTTGAAACAACCGAGCTCGTGTACTTTGAAGGAACCGGCGGTGGTTCGCTCGGCCCCTTTGTCCGTAAACGCATCGATGCTTCGGCTCAAATCGGCGGGGCATACGAGCGTCTGTTTGCCGCCCAGCGGGCAGGCAGGCGTTTTGAGCACCTGCCCAGAATCGTCGATTGTCGTCGTGTGGGCGACGAGCTCAACGTGGTTATGGAATACATCGAAGGGGAGACGCTCGGGGTGCTGGTGGACCGTCTGGGAGCCACCCCCGATTATGCGCGTGAATTGTATCCTGCCCTATGCGATGCCGTGGGCGAGCTCCACGCCGGTTTTGCAATGGCGGGGGAGACGTCGGCGCCGGTGATCCATCGCGACCTCAAACCGTCGAATATCATCGTGACGGGTGCGAACTGTACGCTCGATGAGGGTCTGACGTTTTCGTCGCTGGTGATTATCGACTTGGGGATCGCGCGCGTATGGCGCGATGGTGCCGATGCCGACACCGTCAAGTTTGGCACGCGACCCTATGCGCCGCCCGAGCAGTATGGGTTTGGGCAGACGAGTGTGCGCAGCGACGTCTACGCACTGGGCGCCCTGTTGTTCTTCTGCTTGACGGGAGTCGACCCTAAACCAGGGCTCAACATGCGCGAGCAATGCGAGGCGCGTGGCATTCCCACTCCACTTGCCGATGCCGTCTGCATGTCGATGGCGCTCGACCCGGCCAAGCGTTTTGCGAGTGCGGAAGCGTTGGGACGGACGACGCGCTCGGCATACGATCTGAGCCGCCCCGTGCGGCCTCCTACACCTGCGCCTGTCCGTACTCCGGCCTCGGAGACGGTGTTGACGCTCCAAGGGCTCCAGAACCCCGCAGGGCTTCCTAGGTCTGTCGCCTCCGCTGCATGCGGTCTGCTCTCTCGCGTTCCGGAGTCTCTGGGGCGCATTTGGAATGCGCTCGTCTGCTTCTCGCTACTTGTGTTCTTTGCCGGAAGTCACTTTGCCGTCTTTCACCCCACGGGAGCAAACCAAAGCTACCCGACGTGGCTTCTCATAATCGAGTATTTTTTCTTTGTCGATGGCCTTATGGTGCTTATGCATTTTGCGCTGCTCGATAAGCGCCGTCTTCGTCGGCGATTCGCACTGCTCGACAGCCATCGCGGCAAGAAGCTCGCGAAACTCTGGCTCAAGGCATTGGGTGTGCTGCTCCTATGCATGATCGTCATAGTCGCGATTGCCAATGCGACCGGCGTCGTCGATACCTCCGCTACCTAAAAGAAAAGGGCCCCATTGGGGCCCTTTGCAGTTGCGCTTAGATGCGGTTCATCTGAGCGGCGACTTTGTTGTACCAGTCCTGCCACGTGGGCGGGCAGTACTTTTTGGCCGCTGCCGGGGTAAGGGTGGAGCCGTAGTTGGCGCCCAGATAGGCAACGTGAGCGGAGATGCCCTCGCTCCAGCTGCCAAAGCTGCGCCAACCGCCGCCACGGGCACTCCAGCCCCAGGCGTTGTAAGAATTGGCGCAATAAGCACCCTTGGTGCTCTCGATGCAGGCGATGGCGGGGGACCAACGGGGGTCGACACCGGTATTCCAAGCGGCGACGGCAAAGTTATAGCCCTGGCCTGCCATGGGGGAGCCGGCGAGATAATTGTCGATGCGGCTCGTCCACTCATTGATGAACGAATCGTAATCGGAGCTACCGGTATTGGCGTTGTTCACCGTGGTGTCGATGGTGGTGTTGGTGTTGGTGGCCTGGCTGCTGGAATTGCTGCCGCTTACGCCCTCGCCCGAGAGCTTCTCGGCGGCGGCGGCCTTATCGGCCTCAAGCTTGGCAAGCTCGGCGGCATTTTCCTGCTCGGCTTTTGCCTGTGCCTCGCTGCGGAGCTGCTGGGCCTGAGCCAACGCATCCTCGGCGTTTTTCTGCTCTGCCTCAAGCTGAGACTTGGCCTGCTGGAGCTCAGCCTTGTTCTGCTCGAGTTCGGTTTGCATGTTATTGAGCTGTTCGATCTCGTCGACGCTCGAGCTCGTGATCTGGTTGGTGTATTTGCAGGTCGTGATGAACTCACCCAGGCTCTGCGCGTTGACCAGGAAGCTCACGATGGGGTTGGTGCCCTTCTGATACTTGTACAGATCGCGCATGGCGGAGCTTGCCTTGGCCTGCTGCTCGGGAAGCTTAGCCTCGATTTCCTCGATGCTTGCCTCATTGGAGTCAATCTGCTTTTGCAGGTCATCGAGTTTGGTGCGGGCGTCGTTGTAGGCGCTCGTGGCGGCTTCGATCTTCTGCTGGGCTGCGGAAAGCTGGTCCTGCGTTGCCTGCGAGGCGGCATACGCCGCAACGGGGGAGAGCATCGGCGTGGCCGTCAGCGCAACGGCGAGCGCGGCGCTCGTGATGATACGAGCCGGCTTCGACGCAATGAGCGCTGCGGCGCGATGATTCGAATGCTGCATCCAGTCCCTCTGCAATCAATCGTAGGTTATGGTTCGAACGGTATTCTACTACTGCTTTCGACCTCAACTTGAACCTTAAAGGTTCCAAAGGGTCAAGTTGAACTTGAGGCTTTGGCTTTGACCTGCAGTTATGATGAATTGTTGAGAAACCATAGAGTTCAACTTTAACGTTACAGAACCCTGTTTGAGAGGAGTTTTGGGATGTAAAAGCTATCTCAACATGGGGTTTACAACTACAGCGTGCCCTCCTGACGAGCCTGCTCAATCTCTTCGAGGGCCTCGGCAGGGGTGAACGAACAGGTGCCGTCGCCGAGCTTGACCACCTGGATGTCGTCGCCGATATGGACCTCTCCGCCCTTTAGTACCACGCCAAAAACGCCCTCGTGGGGAAAGATGCAGTCGCCGGCGAGATAGTAGATGGCACAGCGTGTGTGGCATACCTTGCCGATTTGGCTGATTTCGACAAGCACCTCGCTGCCAAGTTTGAGCTGCGTGCCCAAGGGGAGCGAGAGTAGATTGATGCCTTGCGTGGTGAAATTCTCCCCAAAGTCACCCTCGTGCACATCGAGCCCGCGCTCCTGCGCCGTCTGGATGGACTCTGCAGCTAAAAAGGAAACCTGGCGGTACCAATGCCCGGCGTGTGCGTCGGAGGTGAGGCCAAATTGCTCTATAACGGTGTCGTGTCCATCGGCGACGGGCGACTTGCGCGTGCCCTTGTGTGCCGACGTGTTGATCGAGACGATGCGGGCGGGCCTGTCGTAGGCATCGTTTGCCGTGCGTAGGGGAACGGCCGTTTGTGCGCGTTCCGCCAGCTCGCGTTTCGCGGCATTGAGGATGGGGCTATCGGTCGGATGGTCTTGGGGCACGTGCGCGCCTTTCGTTTGAGGATGTCAATACGCTGAATCCTACAACAATGGTAGGTTCATTGCCCATTGTCATACAACGGTGAGCGCCGTCTTCGTGCTGGCCTTCGTGCTGGACGATTACGTCGATTGCCATAGATACGGTGGAGCTTTGGGCACCGGCGGTTTGGCACGCTAAAATAAATCAGTTGCGCAAAGACCGCCCGTTGTGTGGGCAGTTCATGATAGGAAGTTTCCATGGCATTGCAGTTTACAGAGCGCGAGTTCATTCCCGTGCTGCTCGGTGGCGACATCAACGCCTATTCGGTGGCGCGCGCCTTCTACGAGGAGTACCAGGTCAAGAGTCTGGTCTTTGGCAAGTACCAGACGGGTCCCGCGTACCGCAGCCAGATTATCGACTACACGCCCAACGTGGATATCGATACCATGCCCGTGATGCTCAGGACCGTCAACGGCATTGCCCAAGCGCATGCCGATAAGACGATTGTCCTTGTGGGCTGCGGCGACAACTATGTTGCCCTCGTGGCTCAGGCCAAGGATGCCCATGAGTTGGCGGATAATATCGTCGCGCCTTACGCTCCCTATAGCATGCTTGAGCAGTGTCAGAAGAAGGAGATCTTCTACGAGCTGTGCGAGAAGCATGGCGTGCCCTATCCGCATACCTTTACCTTCACCATGGCGATGCTCAACGCGCAAGGCGAGGCGCCTGCCGAAGTGCTCGACCAGATCGATTTTCCCTACCCGATGATTCTGAAGCCTTCTGACGGCATCATGTGGTGGCAGCACGAGTTCGAGGGCCAGAAAAAGGCTTATGAGATTGCCGACCGTGCCGAGCTGGAACAGGTCATTCG
The DNA here is from genome assembly GCA_052274955.1 of Collinsella sp. Taxonomy (GTDB): domain Bacteria; phylum Actinomycetota; class Coriobacteriia; order Coriobacteriales; family Coriobacteriaceae; genus Collinsella. Next base: position 8,571 of record DAWCEJ010000385.1, on the reverse strand, counting down.
CGACTCGTATGCCAGCGGCTACACCGACGACCTGATCTTGCAGGATCGCGTGCCCGGCAACGACGAGTACATGCGCGTGCTCACCAGTTATTCCGACCGCAACGGCAAGGTGCGCATGATGTGCCTGGGTCACGTGCTGCTCGAGGAGCATCAGCCTCACGGTGTCGGCAACCACGCCTGTATCATCACCGAGCCCAATGACGAGCTCATGGGCGGCGTGCGCAAGTTGCTCGAGGACCTTCACTTTGTGGGCTATTCCAACTTTGACGTTAAGTACGACGAGCGTGACGGCTCGTTTAAGTTCTTCGATTTCAACACGCGCCAAGGTCGCAGCAACTACTACGTCACTAACAGCGGCTTTAACGTTGCCAAGTATGTGGTGGACGAGTATGTGTTCAACCGCCCGTTTGAGCCGGAGTTTGTGACGGCGCAGGACGAGGCGCTGTGGATGGTCGTCCCCATGGGTGTCGTCGACAAGTACGTCAAGGATCCCGAGTTGCGCGCTAAGGTGCATCGCCTGGACAAGGAAGGCAAGGGCGCCGACCCTTCGTTTATGAAGGGCGACTTTGTCTTTAACCGCTGGCTGCGCATGTGGCACACCAAGCTGCGCCACTTTAAGCTGTTTAAGACGTATTACAAGTAGATGAGTGCGGCGCCCGTCCGGTTTACATCGGGCGGGCGCGGGTATGATACGCGCAATTGCGCAAGCGTCACCAAGGAGGCGGCGATGGAAAAGCTGGGAGTTATCGGCGGCATGGGCGCCGAGGCCACGTCGTATTACTACGACCAGGTAGTGCGTCATACGGCTGCTGCCTGCGATCAGGAACATATCGACATGGTGGTGCTCTCCAAGTCGACCATGCCCGACCGCACGCTTGCCATTAAGACCGGCGAGCATGCCAAGCTGCTAGCGACCATGAAAGAGTGTGCCCAGGCACTCGAGTCGCTGGGCTGTGCGCACATTGCCATTCCCTGCAACACGTCACACTACTTCTACGACAAGATCCAGTCGTTTACGAAGGTGCCGATTATTCACATGCCGCGTGAGTCGGTGCGCTATGCCCTTGCGGGTGCGGTGATGGGGGAGCGCGAGTTCGACCCCAACCTGAGTATGCCGGCCGAGCCGGTGCACAAGATCGGCATTATGGGCACCGACGGAACCGTGGGCGCGGGCGTCTACGGCCGCGAATGCGAGGCTGCGGGCGTTGAGGTCGTCTATCCCAGCGAGAAACGTCAGAACGATGTGATGTCGCTTATCTACGATGATGTGAAGGCCGGACGTGAGCCCGATATGGATAAGTTCGACCGCGTGATGTGGGAGTTCGCCCGTAGCGGCTGCGACCGTGTCATTCTGGCCTGCACCGAGCTATCGGTGCTGCAGAAGTATCGAGAGATGCCCGAGATCACCCTCGATGCCATGGATGTCCTGGTGCGCGAATCCATCATCCGCAGCGGCGTCCCCTACCGCCTCTAGCTTCCGACCCGTCAAAAAGGGACAGGTTAATTTTGGTAGGTTTTATCTGGTGAAACAATAAAGGCCTCGGCTCGTTTGGTGCGAGCTGAGGCCTTTTGCGTTGGGCGGTTGCTGTCGGTGGCGAACTAGAACAGGAAGCCGATGGCGATGAGGGCGATGCTGACGATGAGTACGGCGATGTCCAGGCCCTTGATGGGGTAGCGCTTGTACGAGCTGGCGCGCGTGCGCAGATAGAAGCCGCGCTGTTCTGCCGCCAAGGCCGTGGCATCGGTCTTGCCCACGCTCGAGATGAGCAGCGGCACACACAGTGGCAACATGAGCTTAAGCTTCTTGATAGGGTTCTTGGTGTCGTACTCGACGCCGCGCGCGGTCTGCGCTTCCATGATGGCGTTCATCTCCTGACCAAACACCGGCACAAAGCGCAGCGCCGTGGTAAAGGTGAAGGCATAGCGATACGGTACGTGCAGCACCTCGACGCAGGCGTTGGCAAGGTCGTTGAGCTTGGTCACCATGAGCATGAGGATGAGCGGTAACGCCACACCCAGCAGGCGCAGACAGGCCTTCGATCCTGTGATGAGGCCCGTGTCGGTGATAAAGCCCCACACAACGTTGCCATCGCGCATAAAGGCCAGCTGGAGCACCAGCATGATAAGCGTGAGCGGAATCAGCAACTTGAGCAGCGAGAACAGACGGTCGACGACACCGGCATAGGCGTCCAGCGCAAGGGTGAGTGCCAAAAAGCCCAGCAGCGCCACGTAGGTGTCGGACAAGAAGATGCCGACGATGATGGCGGCGGCGAGGCCCAGTTTGACGACGGGGTTCAGGCGATGCAGCAGCGTATCGCCCGGCATGTAGTCGATGACGTTAACCACGGCGGACCATCTCCTTGGTAATGCGAACGATATCGGTGACCTCGCTCACCTGCGCAAAAGCGGGCGAGACGGAAGATGCCAGACGGCGCGAGAGTTCAATAACCTGGGGCGGCTCAACATAGGCACGCCGCATGAGATCGATGTTCGAGAATAGCTCGTGCGTGCGGCCGCGGTCGAGGATGTGACCGTTTGCCATGACGACGATGCGCTCGGCAAAGTCGGAAACAACTTCCATATCGTGGCAGACCATGATAACGGCGCAGCCGCGCTCGGCCATGGTGCGCACCGTTTCCATGACGGTCATGCACTCGCGGTAATCAAGGCCGCTCGTGGGCTCGTCGAGCACGACGATCTTGGGCTCAACCACTACGACGGAGGCAAGCGCCACCATTTGTCGCTGGCCGCGCGAAAGTGAGAAAGGTGCCTCATCGGCAGGCAGGCCAAAGCGGTCGATAACGAGTTGAGCACGACGCAGAGCCTCGGCACGGTCGATGCCGGCAAGCTCCAGGCCAAAAGCGACCTCGTCGAGTACGGTATCCTTGCAGATCTGGCGGTCGGGGTTTTGGAAGAGCGTTGCGACTTCGCGGGCGATGCGGCTCGTGGGAACGGCCGCGGTATCCAGTCCCGTGACGCGCACGCTGCCCGAGGCGGGCTTGAGCAGGCCTGTGAGCAGCTTGGTGAGCGTGGTCTTGCCGGCACCGTTTTGGCCGACGATGCCCACGAGCTCGCCGGGATAGAGCGTCAGGTTGAGGTCGTGTACGGCGGCGCCGCCATTGGGATAGGCAAACTCAACATGGTCGAAGGTGAGTACGGGTTCGGCGTCCTTGGCATGAGGGCGCAACGACGGTGCGTGCGGTGAGCCGGCGGGTGCCTGAATGTCGCTGCTTGCGTGTGCGGGGTCGACAATGCCCGAAATCAGGCGCTCGGCCTCATCGACATCCAAGCAAGGGGTACCGCTTACCAGGCCATCGGCCTCGAGGCTATTGAAGATACGCGTGACGCGAGGGCAGTCGACGCCGATGGCACGGAGCTCGTCGGTATGCGCGAAGACCTCGTGTGGTTCGCCCTGCAGCGCGATTTCGCCATGGTTGAGCACGAGCACGCGGTTGCAGTACTCCGAGAGCAGGGCGACCTTTTGCTCAACGACGACGATGGTGATTCCAAGTGTGCGGTTTGCCTCACGCAGCGTCTCGAAGACCAACGTGGAGCTGGCGGGGTCGAGTGCCGCGGTGGGCTCGTCGAGAACCAAGACGCGCGGACGCATGGCGAGGATGGCGGCGATGGCTACCTTTTGCTTCTGTCCGCCCGAAAGGGTGGCGATCTCGCGGTCGCGCAGGTCGCTGATGCCGACGGTCTCGAGCGTTTCGCTCACGCGCTGCTCGATCTGGTCGTGGGGAACGCCAAAGTTCTCGAGGCCAAAGAGCATCTCGTCCTCGACGACCGAGGCGACCATCTGCGTGTCGATATCCTGCAGCACGCTGCCGACGATTTGCGACACGTCGGTGAGCGAGGCTTCGCAGGTGTCGTGGCCGTCAACCATGACGGACCCAAAGAACGTGCCGGTGTAGTGGTGGGGCACGGCACCCGACAGGCAGGCGGCAAGCGTGGACTTGCCGGCGCCCGAGGGCCCGATGATGCCGATGAAATCTCCCTTGTTCACGCTGAGCGAGATGTGGCTGAGCGCCTGCTCGGTCTGCGTGCCATAGGAGAACGAGACATCGTCGACGTTGATGATCGTTTCCATGGATACCTTTCATAGTCATTGGGGACGTTCTTACATGACGAGTCGTTTAAGAACGTCCCCAAAAGCTGGCTGTTTGGGACAGTCTTTGGTGATGGGGCCGCTAGCGCGCGGCCCGTCCATCATATCAGGCTATTTGCCGAGTACCTTGCGCAGGGGGAAGAAGAGGGCCTGGACCACGACGGCGTTGAAGACGGCAGTGCCGAGCACGATGGGCGTCTTGGCGAGCGCCGTGGGCAGTGCGGCGCCCATGATGACGGTGCCCAGGACGGCGAAGAGGGCACCCGAGACCAGGGTGGTGAGCAGGCCGGCGATGAAGGGGTTGACCTTGCTGCCGCCGATGTTGGATTTGACGAGCGCCGCCATCGTCAGCGCGCCGGCAAGCTCAGTGACAAAGTTGAGGCCGGGGATGGACGTGGTGATCTGGATGACAGCGGCCGACAGGATGCCAAAGATGGCAGCCTGGGCAAAGCTCGCCTGCGTAAGTGCGATGGTCAGAGCATAGGCGGCAATGATGAACTGCGGCTTGATGCCCGTTGCGGCAAGCGCGTTGCCGACGGTCATGTTGAGGATAAAGCCGGCGGCAAGGAGGATGGCGAGCAGGACGAGCGAGGTGATATCGAGGATGCCCTTGTTGGAGGCGGCGTTGGCAGAAATGGTGCGAGCCTGAGTGTTGGTGGCCATGATGTTCTCCTTAAGGTGGGATTTGAGATAAGAGTGTCCTAGACCCCCACGAAAGGGGTTAAATCGAAAAGGGATTACTTTTGAATAATGGAGCACGGAGACGGCTTTACGAGGGGGCCCAGGTTGACGTGAAAGAGGAGCGAAGCGTACTTGGGTACGCGAGCGACGAATGAACGCCAAGATGGGGTGGCTCGTAAAACCGAGCGGGTTAGTTGAGCTTGAGGGCCTTCTGGATGGGCAGGTAGAGGGCACCGACCAGAATGGCGTTAAAGACGGCGGTCATGGCGACGACGGGCAGCATGGCCGCAGCGAGCTCGCCCACCACGCCGAGCATGGCCATCTTGATAACCATGAAGATGACGCCCGAGACAAAGGTGGTCACGAAGGTGGCGACAATGGCGACGACGGGCTTAACCTGGCCGCTCTTGCCGGCAGCGTTGACGATGGCGGCCATAAGCATGGCGGCGATGCCCTCGGCGGCAAAATCGATGAACGGCGAAGTGGTGGTGATCTGGATCACGGCGGCCGAGATGAGGCCGATGACGAGCGCCTGACCGATGTTGGGGCGCACGACCAGGATGGTGAGGCAGAAGGCCGAGATGATGAACTCGGGGCTGATCATGCCGCCCGAGATACCCGAGATTGCCTTGCCGACGGTGAAGTTGAGGATGAAGCCGGCGGCAAGCAGGATGGCGAGCAGGACGAGGGCACGGACGTCAAGTTTGCCGCGGTCGGCGGCCTGGACGGTGCGGGGCTGGGTGGCGGTGGTGTTCTGAGACATGGTGAAAATCCTTTCGGAAGGGGAGTGCAAGAGGAAAGCGGAGGCGCGTGATGCGAATGCGATCGGGCTCGAGATAGAAAAAGGCCCCCGGTCGAAACCGGAGGCCTTCCAATCACCTAGAGCGCAAAAACAGGCGTGAGGGACTCACCGTCGACCGATCGAATTCGCATCACGCCACCACCAGTTGTTGAGAGACTTCATCGTGTTCTTCATGTTGGTGGCTCCTTTCGTGATGCCGTGGCGCGGTCGCACTAGTTGCTGTTGCGCTGCACTATAGCACAGCGAAGTGCGTGCGGGGAAATCTTTTTTGAAAAGATTTCAGCGGTGTTTCCCGCGGTGTTTCCCGCCGGTAAAAAGGGCGGGCGGGACGAACCGTGCCATCCCGCCCGCACCAGCGAGGGATTACTCCTTGTTGCGGCGATAGAGGATATAGCCGCCTGCGGAGATGACGGCAACGCCGGCGATGGCGAATGCGGCTACCATACGGCCATCAAAACGATCGCCAGTGGTGGGCAGGCCGCCCTTGGTGTTCGTCTTGTTGGTGGTTACCGTGGTCGTGGTGTTGTCCGACTTGCCGGGCTTCTCAGGCTTGGTGGTGGGCTGCTCGGGCTTAGCGGGCTGCTCAGGCTGCTCGGGGGTGCTGGGCTGCTCGGGCTTGCCGGGCTGCTCAGGGGTGCCAGGCTGGTCCGGGGTGACCGGGTCGGTGGCAAGAACATCCTTGGCGTAGGTGATGGACTCCTTGAGACCGTTGGTCTCGGTGTTCAGGTCGCTCGGAGTGAAGGGCTGGTCGAAGTTTTCGGCCTTCTGATAGGCGCGCATCTCCTGGAGCAGGGCCTTGCACTTCTTGTAGGTGTTCTCGGTGGCAGCCTTGCCGGCCTTGTTGGCCAGGGCAGTGCGGCCCTCGGTGGTCGTCTCTGCCAGCATGGCGGCGTCAACTTCCTTGTTCTGCTCGATGAGCTCATTCTGCAGGGCATCGAGGTAGGCGCGGACGCTGATACCAAGGGTGTCAGGGTTCTCAAAGCAGAGCGAGCTGATGTCCATGAGAACGTAGTTGATGGAGTTCTCGGGCTCCTCGTTGTACACGACGTCTTTCGCGTTGCAGTGATCGAAGGAGACAGCCTGATCGCTGAAATACGGGCTAACCTCAGTTATCAGAGCGGAGTACAGCGGGATGGCGACAGAGTACGCGGCACGGGAGAGCATCTCCCACTGGATGGTAGCGACTTCGGGATCATATCCGCGACGAATCTGGAAGAGATTGATCTCGGTGTTGCGCTCGCTGCCGATGGCGTAGACGCCGTCAATGTTGGCGTTAAGGCCAGGAACCTTTTCGCCGCGGTTGCCAAAGGCACGAATCAGCTCAAAGGTGCTCCAGCCAGACTTGCCAGGCTTGAAGAACAAGGGCTGGATCTCGCTGACCATGGCTCCCTTTTGGCTGGTACCGTCATCGTTCTCAACGGTGGTAATCTCGTAATCCGTGCCTTCGGTCAGCGGTCTAGCAAAATAATCGCGGCCTTGCACATAGCGAGTCCACTGGTGAACGCCGGAATCGGCGATGCTTTCGCCATACGTTTTGGCAACGTCGAACTTGCCGTCGGTGTACTCGGCAAAGCCCTTCTCCACAGGCATGGACTCGATGTCCTTGGAGTGGAGACAATTCTCGGTGTCATTGAGGTCGACATCGTAGTTGAGGCTACCGATATTGGGGTTGAGCGATGCGACGTCGTCAGCGAGCTTCATGGCGATCCACTGATGGGCGGAAAGCGTGGCGAACAGCCAGGTCTCGTTGTTGTCGGCGATGATGATCTGGTCGTTGGTGCAGACGCCCTTTTCGTCGACCAGGCTGCCGATGAGTTCGACGCCCTCGCGAGCATTTGCACTCTCGCCCAAAATAATGCTGGCGTAGCTATATTCGCCCAGACCCACTCCCTCAACGATGGGGTCTGCTGCTTCGGCATCCTCGTTATAGGAGGTGCTCAGCGTGGCGGAGCAGGAAACGCCCTTCTCGTTGATGCCGGCCTCGGAATAAGCGTCGTAGCGACCTTCCCACTGCGAGGGGTTGTCGCGAACGAAGGTGTAGCGGTAGGTCGGTTTATTCGAGGTGTACTCGAAAACAGACTCAATCGAACTGTACTTAAAGCCAGGCTCGTGGGCAGGTTCGATGCCAAAGTGCTTGACATAGCGCGCGCCAAAGTCCTCGGCACGGCCGTAGTACGTGTTGCCATCGGCCGTAAGGTTGTTACCCATGTACATCTGCGTGCAGGCGAGCGCAGAGGTCGGCATGGACATGATGGTTGCAGCTCCAAAGGCGAGGCCTATGCCAAGCTTTTTGAGCGCGTTGACGGGGTGAGTTTTCCTCATATTCCCTCCCAGCGTGCGAAAACCCTCCACAGCCAGAGGGTTTCAGCCAATAAAGACACCCCATTAGCGTAACGAACTGGAAATAATATTCATCTATGAAAGTAACTTACTCGATAAGCGTGATGAAATATGCGATGAGCGGTTAATTATACTCAATTTGTAGCTTTACTTTAATAAAGACGCCATGCAATTACTGCATCTGAATAAAGCGTCTGGAAATACCGAAATGAAAAATCCCCCGCTGTTTGGCAAATGCATAAACAGCGGGGGAGACGATAATTGGATGAATATCATACCAATGTGGAATTACTTCTTCCGGCGGTGGATCACGTTGATCGCATAGCCTACGAGCATGGCCAAAACAATGACGATAAAGCCGAGCAGGGGATTGTCGTTCATGGGGTCCTCCTATTTACCGAGCGGTGAGAATTCGTCGACGATCAGGTCGAGACATTGCGGAAGTGCGCGGGCGCCAAAGACGCCGGAGTTGCTGGAGATAATCTCGCCATCGAACTGCATGCCCAGCGACGGCGTGCAGGTGATCTTGGCTTCCTTGGTCTGGATGATCTTGAACTGTGGGCGGCCGAGCACCTTGCCGGCGGGGTCGAGCGCGGCGGTGATCACGGTCGGCAGCAGCTGCACCTGTCTCTTATACACA
>DAWCEJ010000384.1:0-7121 GCA_052274955.1 Collinsella sp. | reverse complement strand
GATCGGCCTGGGCACGAGCGAGTATGAGCTCATCGAGGTCAAGTAGCGCCTAGCTATTGGACAAAATAAGCGCCTTTATAGCGTAAGTTGAGCAAAAGCCGCCCACGAGCACAACGCTTGCGGGCGGCTTTTCAGAAGTGCGGTGAAAAATCGAATACCGCCGACTACAAACCGATTTTTGGCAACAAAACCCCAGACGTTGCTTTTTGCCTAAAAATTCTTGTCGAGGAAGTTGTCGACCGTGTTCCAGTAGAGTTCGGGGTCGACCTGCGCGCTCTTGGCGTGGGTGGCGCCATGGATAGTGAGCTTTTGCTTGACCTTGCTGGCGCACGCGTCGTAGTTTTGGTCGAGCATGCTGTACGGTACAAAGGTGTCCTGGTCGCCGTGGATAAACAGCATGGGAACCGTCGCATGTTTGAGTTGCTCCACACTGCTCGCCTTATGAAAGTCGTAGCCCGCGCGCACGTTGCATACCAGGTTTGCTACATCGAGCAAGGGAAAGCTGGGCAGGCCGAACACATCCTTGAGCTGCAGAGAAAACTCGTCCCAAACACTCGTATAACCGCAGTCCTCGATAATGCATTTCACGTTTGCGGGCAGAGACTCCCCCGCGACGTTCATGGCGGTTGCCGCGCCCATCGACTCGCCAAAGACCAGGATGCGCGCCTCGGGATCGGCTGCAACGATCCGCTCGATCCATGCGACGATGTCGAGGCGCTCGGGCCAGCCCATGCCGATATAGTCGCCGCCGGAGCGCTCGTGGGCGCGGGCGGCGGGTGCGAGTACGTTCATGCCGCGGTCGTGGAATCGCTTGACGTATCGGGCCATACCGATGGGCTCGTTGGTATATCCATGCAGGCAGACGGCGTAGTCGTGCGTGTTCTCCGACGCAGCAAAATACCAGGCGGCAAGCTCGGTCCCGTCGTCCGCGGTGAGGCTGCTGCTCTCGCGGTTCTCTTTAAACCACGCCCGCGCCTCGCCCTCCTCGGCATCCATCTGCTCGCCCTTTTCGGCGTCCTTGCCGTCCTGCATCATCTTCATGGTGTATGGCGCGCGGGGATTCAGCGCGAAGTCAAACAGAAAGTTGCCGGCAAACCCCAGCAGCGCGACAACGAGCACCAGCGCAACGACGCCAGCTATCTTGAGCTTTCGATGGGAACGTGCGTTTTGAGACATAAGAAGCTTTCCTATAAGATGTTAATACATCAACATTTAATGCAAGCGCATTATGGACGTTCGCCGTTGATGCGTCAACAGGCAAAGAATGGGTAAACAAAGGGTCACGTATGGTGCAAATTTCGCACGTACCTAGACGCTTTGATATAGTGTTGAGAACTCTTTACGTTGGAGGATGTAACCGGCATGTCCGATTCGAGCGACAGTTCTAAGCCGCGACCCAAGACCGCGGCCGTTCCACACTACACGGTGGGTGAGGAGATCATGAACTCCGTCACCCATGGTGTCGGCTGCCTGCTGGGTATCGCGGGCCTGGTGCTCCTGATCGTATTCGCCGCCCTGCGCGGCGGAGGCCCGGCCCACATGGCCGCGGCGATTGTCTATGGCGTCAGCATTATCCTCGAATACCTAGCCTCCACGCTCTACCACGCGATTCAGCCCGCGCGCGCCAAGCGCGTGTTTCGCATCATCGACCACAGCTGCATCTACCTGCTCATTGCGGGCAGCTATACGCCGTTTTGCCTTATCACGCTCGCAAACGACGGCGGCCCTGCGCTGTTCTTTGCCGTATGGGCCATCGCCATTATCGGCATCGCCCTCGAGTGCTTTATGCGCGAGCGTCAACCGCACTGGGTAAGCGGCCTGGTCTACCTGCTGATGGGCTGGCTCGTCGTCTTTAAGCTGCCCGAGCTCGTGTCGCTGCTCAACCCCGTGGCACTTGCCCTGCTCGCCGTCGGCGGCGTGTGCTACACCGCGGGCGTGCCGTTCTATATCGCCAAAAACGTGCGCTACCTGCACAGCGTGTTCCACCTGTGGGTGCTCGCCGGCAGTATTTTCCAGTTCATGGCGGTGATCCTCTTCGTAATCTAGCGACCACGCCTGCGCGCTCGCGTCCTTGTTTGGGCGCCGGTGCAATTGCCGTATCCGCCGTCAACGTTTTAATCCGACGTCCCGAATCTTGGAGGTTCGAGAAACTCCCGATGGACATAACCATCTCCCTTATCACCACCCTCGTTTTGACTCTCATCAACGGCTACTTCTCTATGTCCGAGATGGCGCTCACCACGGCCAAGCGCGCCGTGCTGGAGCACGAGGCCGAGGAAGGCGACAAGCGCGCCGAGCGTGCCATTAAGCTGGCTGCCGACTCCGACCAGCTGCTCGCCACCATCCAGGTCGCCATCACGCTCGTGGGCTTCGCCTCGTCCGCCGTCGCCTCGACGAGTCTGTCCGACCCGCTCGCCACGTGGCTCATGAGCTTTGGCATCGCGCCGCTCTCCGCCATCGCGCGCGGCCTGGCGCCGGTCATCATCACCGTCGCGGTCGCCTTCGTGTCCATCGTGATTGGCGAGCTTGTGCCCAAGCGCATCGGCCTGGCCAATGCCGAGGGCGTATCCAAGCAGGTCGTGGGACCGTTGTCATTTTTCCAAAAGATCGCCCGTCCGCTTGTGTGGCTGACTGGCGCTTGCTCCGATGGCCTGGCCCGCATCCTGCGCATCAAGAGCGCCGACGACCGCCAGAACGTCTCGGAGGAAGAGATCAAGTACATGGTCTCGGAGCAGGACGACCTGCTCGACGAGGAAAAGCGCATGATCCACGAGATCTTCGACCTGGGCGACACCGTTGCCCGCGAGGTCATGGTGCCGCGCGTGGACACCACCATGTGCGAGGACGACGAGACGGTCGCCGACGTGTTGTCCACCATGCGCCAGACCGGCTTCAGCCGCATCCCCGTCTATCACGAGGACCCCGACAACGTCGCAGGCATCGCGCACATCAAGGACCTGATTCAGCCCTCGCTCGACGGCAAGGGCGACCAGCCCATCGCCGGTTTTTTGCGCGACGCCACCTTTGTGCCCGACACCAAGGACATCCTGCCGTTGCTATCCGAGATGCAGACCTCGCACGACCAGATCGTGGTGGTCGTGGACGAGTACGGCGGCACGGCCGGCATCATCACCATCGAGGACATCGTCGAGGAGATCGTCGGCGAGATCGAGGACGAGTTCGACCCCGACAACAAGTATCTCACGCGCCTTTCGCGCCGCGAGTGGCTCGTCGATGGGCGTTTTTCGTGCGATGACGCGATTGAGCTTGGTTGGCCGCTCGAGGAAAGCGATGATTATGAGACCATCGCCGGCTGGATTTTGGAGCTTTGCGACTCGGTGCCCGACATCGGAGAGGTGTTTGAGGTTGCGGGGTACAAGTTCAAGGTGCAGTCGATGCGTGGCCAGCGCATCTCGCTCATTCGCGTGATTGCTCCGGCCGAAACCGATAAGAAGGATTCCGAGTCTTCGGCAGAGAAGCCGGCGACGTCGGGTGCGGGCTCTGTGGATCCGCACGATGGCGACGAGTAGGGCAAGGAAGAGTAGGGGAGAGTTATGGCAGGCCTGTTCAACATCCTTAAGGTCACCGTCAGCGAGGACAAGATCTGCGCGCATGTGCTGGTGAACCCCGGCATGCCGCTCATGACCTCGGAGGATATCGAGGCCACGGCGCGCGTGTATTACCTGGTGCCGGCGATTGCCAAGCACCTGTGCCTGGGTGATTCCGGTCGCGAGTTCCAGGACTGCATGGGCCAGACCGAGCTCTGCCACCTGCTGGAGCACGTGACGGTTGAGCTCATGAACGAGACCGGTCTTGCCGGTAGCATCTCGTGCGGCCGCACGCGCGTAAGCGAGCACGACGAGCGCGTCTTTGAGGTTGAGCTTTCGTGCCCCGACGACGCGCTGGCCATCGGTGCGCTGTCTTCGGCCACCTTTATGATGGACTGGGCGTACCTGCACGCCGACCAGCCTGCCCCCGACGTGGAAGGCACGGTCGCGGGCCTGCGCAACCTGGTGTTGGGCATGCGCGCCGAGGCCGAGGGCAAGGATCCTCGCGAGGCCGTCGCCGCTGCGAACGGCGAAGATGCTGCCGAGGACGAGGGCGCTGACGAGGGCGATGTGCCGGTCGACGCCGAGCTCGTTGCCGATGCGACCGCCGAGCCCGTTCCCACCGAGCCCCAGGGTGTCCCCAACTTTGACGACGAGCCCCAGGTGGCGATTGATACCGAGGGCGCGGTTGCCGAGAACCACGAGGCTTCCGCTGCCGTCTTTGGCGGTGCGGCGACGGTTCCGGCAGGACCTGCGCATGAGGGCGGCCTGCCGCTCGTGGACGGCGCCGGCGAGGACCCGGGTGCCACGGTTGCCATGCCGGCTATGCCCCAGGAGTAGGCCTACGCGTTTATCACCATCACATACCTGCGCCTTTGCCGTACGCAGATGAGCGGAGCGGCAAGTGATGCGCTGCGGGTATAATGGACAGCATTCAAACGGTGGGCACCGACGTGCCCGCAGGAGAGGAATGATCATGGGTAAGACTTTCAGCTTTGTCTCCGGCGCACTTTTTGGTGCCGCTGCCGGCGCTATTGTCGGCGTTGCTCTGGCCCCGCGCTCGGGCGCCGAAACCCGCGCCATGGCTGCCGATATCGCCAACGACGCCTGGGACAATATGCGCGACACCTACGAGCACAGCGCCGAGGAGGCCCGTGCTGCGGTGAATGACTTTGGCCCGATGGTCGACGCCAAGACTGACGACCTACGCGCCAAGGTCGACCTGGCCCGCGAGCGCATGGACCAGCTGCGCGAGCAGCTCAACGACGCCATTTCGGGCGGCAACGTGACGCCTGCCGCCGACGTCGTGGTCGAGAACGCCGTCGAGGCCGATACCGAGGCTGCGGAGCCCTCGACCGAGGCATAATGCGCGCCGGGGATTTTGTCGGCGCCAAGATCTATCGCAAGCCTACCGAGGACAAGCGCACCAAAAAGGACGGCACGCCGCGCAGCCCTAAAAAGCTCGGAAAGATTCACTTTCCGGTCTTTACCCCGGGCGGTACGCGCGTGGTCGGCTTTATGGTCCGCCAGTCCGATATCGCGGGCATGATCGAGCGTCCCGATCGATTCGTAGCGCTCGACGCCATTGGTGTCTACGAGGGCGCCATTGCGGTCGATGACGTCAAGGACACGTACGATGCCGCCGCCGCCAAGCGCCTCGACATCAACCTGGACGATTGCATCATCTGGGTCGGTATGGACGTGCGCACGGAATCGGGCGACGTCGTGGGCTATTGCTCGGACGTTGAGTTCAAGCCGCGCTCGGGCATCGTGCAGGCATTCTATGTGACCGCCGGTGCTGCTTCGAGTGTTTTGGTTGGTGATACGCAGGTGCCGCCGACGATGCTACGCGGCTACGAGAACGGCGCGATGGTCGTCTCGGACGAGGTCAAGTCGCTTGGGTATTCGGGCGGTGCGGCCGCCAAGGCCGCCGAGGCCAGCGTCGTGGTGGGCGACAAGGTCAAAAAGGGCGCCAAGGTGCTCGACGACAAGGGATCGGTCGCTGTGGACAAAGGCAGTCGCGCACTGGGCAAGCAGCTCGGCAAGACGCGCGGTATGTTCAAGGCCTTTAAGGACGAATACCAAAAGGCGAGCGGAGGCTCGTCAAAAGCTACAAAATAGCGACGTACCAAATGATGGGAGGCAAGCCGGAGACCTGTTGCTCCGGCTTGCTGTGTTTATGGGGGAGGGCACATGCGCCAAAACGGATCCAACTTAAACGGGCGTTCGGGTGCGCGTCCGACGGCGCGCCGCGACCTGGGGCAGCTGCCCAGCGGTCAGCGCCGTCGCCGCCGTAAGCCCGGCGCGATGTACCTCAACCATAGCCGCGGGTTTAGCGACCGCAGCGCGCGCATCGGCAACGGGCGCTCGCCGCGCCGACCGTCCCGTCTGCCCTATGCGCTCATCGCCGTGGGCTGTGCGCTCGTGCTGTTTATCGCTGCCGTCGTGGGCTACGTCAACCGCAGCGTGGACGTGGAACTCAACGGGCAAAAGACCGCGGTGCGCGTGGGCTCTACGCTGCAGAATCTCATCGACGACCAGGAGTTGACCGATACCTACGACGCAGGCGACCTGCTGGCCGTCGATGACAGCGTGCTCAAGCGCCATGGCGGCGAAAAGCTGTCGGTTAAGGTGGACGGCAAGCGCATAAAACAGGGCAAATGGGATAGCCGCGAACTTGAGGGCGGCGAGAAGGTGACGGTCAAGGATGGCCGTAACACCTACGAGAAGCACGAGGTTCAGGCTACGGTTATCGAGCCCAAGCTCAAGGTCGAGGGCACGGGCGCTATCGAGTATGTGCAGACATGGGGTGTCCAGGGCCGCTCCGAGGTGTGGGTTGGTGAGCAGTCGGGCAAGACGCAGGACCGCGGCGAGGTTGTGCCCGCCACCGATTGCGTCGTTGCGTGCGCCAGCGTGGCGCCCAAGGGCAACGAAAAGTACGTGGCGCTGACGTTTGACGAGGGCCCGAGCGGTGCGACCAAGCAGATTTTGCAGGTACTCAAGGAAAAGGGCGTCACCGCGACGTTCTTCCTGTCGGGCGATGCGGTCGAGGCCTCGTCCGCCACGGCCAAGGCGATTGTCGATGCCGGGTGCGAAATCGGATCCAACAGCTACAGCGACGATTCGCTCAAGGGTCAGGACCGTGAGACGGTACGCGAACAGATCACGAAAGGCACCGATGCGATTAAGTCGGCGACCGGCGTGAAGACGATGCTGCTGCGTGCTCCCTACGCTGCCTTTGACGAGCAAAACTGGATTGATGCGATGGACCTGGTCTCCGCCGTGGTCTCGTGGAATATTGACTCGGGCGACTGGCTGCTCAACGGTGCCGACGAGCAGGTCTCAACGGTGCTCGATTCGGTGACGCCGGGCAATATCGTGCTGCTCACCGATAGAGACGAATGCGCCGAGCAGACGCTCGAGGCGCTGCCGCAGATTATCGACGGTCTTGTCGCCGACGGCTACAAGATCGTGACGCTCAGCGACCTGGTCAAGACGGACACGTCGCTGAGCAAAAAGCTCACCTCGCTGACGAAGGTCACCATGCCCAAGGACGCCGTGTTCCCCCAACTT